>CAZDYX010000101.1:0-4946 GCA_964509775.1 uncultured Desulfobulbia bacterium
CGATCTCATCAGAGGTGACAGAGAAATTATCCGCCTTTTCCAGCTCCTCTTCGATGGCGAAACGGAGGATCAGGTTCCCGAGTGAGCCCAGGAAGGTGCGATAGTGAAAGAGTCCGGCGATCTTTAATACCTCGATGCCGTTTTTTAGCCTTGCGACTTGTTGGTTTTTTTCTCTTTCCTCATCAAGCAGGCGGCGGGTACGGGCAAAAAGCCCCTGGTCCGGGATCTTGAGAGCCTCCTCGGGCCGGTCGAGGACTTGGCGCATGGCCTGGGCGAGCTCAAAGGGAATCTGAATGCCGGCCCCCAGCCAGTAAAGTTCCTTGCAATCTGGTTCCGTTGCCAACTCGGCCCGCACCCGTTTTCGTTCCCCGGAATCATTGATCTCCATGATCCGGATGCCTTTTCCGGCGAGATGGACGCAGTCGCCGACCTCAAGCTGGCGGACGATGGAGCGGGGCAGATCGGCGACCGTTTCCGCCGCAATCTCCAGGAGATACTCCTCCTCGGTCTCCGGAAAGTTGCTCCAGATCCCTCGCGTCAGAAAACCGCGCCGATAACGCCAGCCGCCCCGAAAGAGGCCGTTTGCCAAAAAAGCTGTGTCGGCGCCGGGAAAATGCGCGGATTTTTCGATCCGGCCGATCGACCTCTCCCGGCGTAGCCACCCAAGCCTCTCCAAGGCCGGAAAGAGCTCGGCCAGTACCCTCGATTGTTCGGGAAAGAGGTTTTTAAGGGCCGAAAGGGTGATCCTCTTTCTTTCATAGAGGCAGGAGATGATCTGCTGAATGAGGACGCTCGGAAAAAGATTGGGGAGCGGTTTTTCCAATACCCCCTCCCGCGCGAGATGCAACAGCCCCAGAAAGCGGAGCAGCTCCTCGTTGGCCCGCTCTCCTCGACAGATCCCCCAGAAATGAGTGGACTGCTCTCGGCGGTTGGCGCGGCCGATCCGCTGCAGAAAGGCGGATACCGAATCAGGCGGCCCATGGAGCAGCACGGCATCCACATCCCCGATGTCGATCCCGAGCTCAAGGGTGCTGGTCGCGATGCACAGGGATTGGCCCTGCCGCCGGAAACGCTCCTCCACTGTCCTTCGCTCCCGGGGTTTCAGGTTGGAATAATGCAGCTCGGCCAGGCCGCGAAAGCATCCATTTCGGCTCGTCAGGGCGAAGATCCGGTCGCATTGGCCCCTGGATTTCGCAAAGAGCAGGATCTTTCGATAGCCCCATACCTCTTTGAGATCATCGAGCAGGCCGAGGAGCTCGGCATCGTTTTTTATCAGGGCGAGATGGGGCACGATCTCGCGCTGGACCGTACTTATGAGGCGGACCGCGAAGGGGCTTAGGCCGAAAAAATCGATTACCGCGCCAACCTCGGCAATGGTGGCTGAAAGGGCGATCCTCTGGACGCGTGCCCCGGCACGGCGTTCCAGCCGTTCCAAGAGATAGGCGAGCTGCATACCACGGTACTGGTAGAGGAGGGGATGGACCTCGTCGATGATCACCATCCGTACCCGCCGCGCAAAATGCGCGAGATCGGCGTTGGCGCTGCCGAGCAGGACATCCAGTGATTCGGGGGTGGTAAGGATCAGGTCGGGCCGGCCGCCGCCCGGCCGCTTGAGGTCGCCGGTGCGGATCCCGAATTGCAGGCCAAGCCGCGGCCCCAGGATCGGAGTGAGTCGACGTTCGAGATCGACGGCCAGGGCCCGGGTTGGCACCACGTAGAGCACGGCCTCGGTCCGGCCCGAGCGGATCACCCGCTCTAAGACCGGGGCCAGCACTGCCTCGGTCTTTCCCGAACCCGTGGCCGACTGAACCACCAGGTCAAGGCCGTCGAGGATCGGGGCTATGGCCGCCTTCTGGATGGGATGGAGACTGGTGAAGCCGCCGTAGAAGGCGCGATAGGTGTTGGCCAGCAGGGTGAGCAGAGATGCGGTTTCATCGCTCACAAAACCTGCTCCTGGAGCAGCAGATCGAGACCGTCGACCAGGGACTTTAATCTGAGCCGGGTCTCCTGGCCGGTTCGGGCCGCAAGGCGGCCGGAAAGCTCCTGGGAGACGCGGTCCGGCAACGGGGCCCAGCCGTAGGCCCGGGCATGCAAGCAGGCGAGCCTGGTCGCCAGCTCCTCCCATTCCGGTTTAGAGAGGTCATGCAGCCGAAAGATCCTTAGATCCCGCCATTCCCGGGCATAGTTACGGTCAAAATAGGGGATCGAGGTCTCCCCTCGCTTCTGCGACCGCTCGTAGTCTTCCTCCTGCACCCGGGTAAAAAAATCGTCCGTGAAGGCGAAAACCGGATAGAGAAAGGCCGGCCCGGAGGCGTCGAGGGTAAAGAGGTGGTGGAGGAGCCGGTAAGCCTTGCTGCGGGCCGTAACCCTTGTCTGGCCGATCGCCTCTGCTTCGTCAAAAAGAAGCACCCACCCGCGATAGCCCATTTGTCGGAATAGCAAGGAAAGTGCCTCGATCATCCGGATAAAGGGAGCCGTTCCCCGGCAACGCAAGGGGCCTTCCTTATAGAAGGAGACCTCGCAAGACTTGAAGATCCGGCCTAAGTATCGAACCGGTACCGGCTCACCGGACAGGGCTCGGGTAAGGAGCTCGGGTAATTGCTGGGACGGCAGGTCGTTGTTTTGGGGCCGACGTTTTCCATGTTCCGGAACAGATGGGTCCGGGCTTGCCATAGCCGCGAAGATCGTCTTAAAAAGATGGGGCATTTCCTCGGAAACCAGGACGCGCAGGGCCTCTATGGGATTATCCGACCCTTTGGTTTGCTGCCTGGCCCATGTCTGCCAACGGAGCGGAAACGGGCCGCCAGGGCCAGGAAGCTCCAGATGGGTGATGAGTTCGCGATAGACCCGGCGAAAGTCGTGAAAGGCAACCTCCCTCGGGTCCAGATTGATCCGGCTGGTCGCATAACCGGACCTTATGGCCAGATCCCGGATATAGAGCAGGCCGTGGGATTTTCCCTGGCCATAGGCGCCCACCAAACAGAGGTGCGGGCATCCGCCCTGGTCAAGAAGTTTTAAGCCCCCCTCGACCTCGGCCTTAAGCCGTTCTTCGTGGGCTGTGAGCAACCGCACGGCCACCGGATCGAATAGCCCCTCCCGGAGCCGTTCCACGGCGCGGCGGATGTTAAAATCATCCTCGCTGGCAAGGGTGTGCTGAAAGCCCGGGTCGGCCGCTGGCAACCCCTTAAACCGGAGTTCAACTTTCCGTTCGGACCCGTTGTTCAGATCCGCCCTCACCGATCCCAGTCCGGCTGCAACTGCGTAACCTTCTCCTCTTCCATCTCCCGCCGACTGACCAGGATCTGTTCGGACAGATCGAGTTCCTCGTCCGGCAATATACCCTGTTCGGCCAGGTCCAGGATGCGGATGATCTGTTTGATGAAGAGCCGGACCTCACTAAGAAGCCCCATGCGTTTCTGGTTCGCGCAGATCTGCTCGATCAACCCCTCATTGACGAGCTCCCTTGCCTCCCAGCGGTAGGAGAGCTCATGGATCCGGCGCAGGGCAAGCCCCAGTTCAATCAACTCCGGGGTTTCGAGCGGCGTGCGGTGAAGATCGATGAGAATACTGCGAAAATTAAGCCTACTGCCCTCGCCGATGGAGCGTACCCGGCTCCAGAGGGCGTCATAGGACTTGAACCCCTTTTCAGCCAGGATCACGTCCGGAATGATGGAAAAGAAGATATGGAGAAATCGGGCCTCCTCAATGTTGTCAATCAGGAGCCGCACATTTTCATAGGCCGCGTTGCGGACCGAGGTCGATTGGGCAATGACCGTTTCCAGCTCATCAAGGAGCAGGATGAGCCCCTTGACGCCCAGATAGCGCAGATAGGCAAGGAGTGAGGATAAAAGCCGTTTGCTGTTGGTCTTGTTCAGGGTCTCGAAGATCTGCCAGGGCTTGAGCTCCTTTTTGCCCGCCTTGCCGCCCTCAAACCACTGAAAGAGGATTTCCCGCTCGCAAAGACGATCTTCCTCGTTCTCCCCCTCTTGGAGCGGCCTTATGCGGTTTTCGAGCAGGCCGGTGAGGGCATTGACAAAGTTTACGTCCATCCCCGGAAGCGCACTCAACTCCTGACGTGAGGAGGTAAGCCTCTCCTCGATGTCCGCGTCAGTGGTCGAGGCGATCTCCGCAGCCAATTTATCGGCCCAGCCGCTCACCAGGGCCCGGATTCCGCCCTCTTCCCCGGCCTTGACCTTGTCCCCTAGGAGCCCTGCCGGGAACCGGAGTTGCCGCACGATTTCCCGGTAGACCAGCTCGAATTTCTGCATGGGAACCTCCCGGGTCAGGACCACAAAGGAGACCGCAAACCCTTTCTTAAGGGCAAGGTGGCGGATGACCGACATGAAGTGGGTCTTACCGTCTCCATAGTCACCGTTGATGAATCTTACCTTGGCCCCGCCGGCCGCGATATACTGGTCGAGGTCATCCTCGATGAAGGTCAGCCAGTTTGCGCGGCCCACCGTAAAGAAAGATACATATTCGACGGGAACGCTTCCCTTGCGGAGCCCCTCGATGATGGCCCGGGCCTCGAAAGGCCGCAACTGCTCTAATTGTTCCTTGTTGATCATGACTCGATCCTCTGAAAAGAGATTCCGGTGATCTGCCGTTTTTCACCGTCACTGTCGATAAGCCAGAGGGAATTGTTCCTCCCGGGCCTGAGCTTAAGCCCATAACCTTCCGAGGTCCCACCGGTTCCGGCCTTAAAATAACGCCAGATATCGACGGCCAACTGGTCTAGGGTGTAACCCCTAAACCTCCCCTTGGCCATATCCTGGAAAAAGGTCCTGCTCTGTAACGACATCACAAACTCGAAATAGAAACGCTGGACAGGAACAGTACCCCCGTCCGGGAGATTCTCTTTCTTAATGATCTCTTGGTAGGTCCGGTGCATATCGTCGATAAAGGAGCGGGCCTCGAAGGGTCGATCGTAGAGTTCCCGTTTTTCC
>CAZDYX010000101.1:4956-9833 GCA_964509775.1 uncultured Desulfobulbia bacterium
TTGAAAGGGCCGAGACGATATGCCTGGGATCGATAGACTTCAAGGTCTTCTTGTTGATCGTGGTCGTCCGGTTGCCGAAATCCACCACGGCCTCGATCCCTTTAAGCGTGGCTAAGTGGGGGAAATCGACCTCAAGGGGTAGTCCTACCTCCTGGGCCCGGGCCTTGAGGGCCTCGATAAAATGGAGCCGGTAGCGTTCCACCTTCTCGTTGGCATAGGTGCGCAGCCGAGCAAAGATTTCCTTTATACCCCGGAGATCTTCATCGCCTTCCACTGCCGCGGCCAGTTTGGACCTGAGCAGCTCGTCGAGCTCGATAAAGTTGTATTGGGCCACCCCGCGAATGCAGAGACCCACGAAATCAGTCAGCCGCTGCTGCTGATCGAGTCGTCTTTGAAAGGGCTTGACTATCTCGGCCAGTCCTTCCTGCACCTCTTGGAGAAACATTTCGCTATTTTCCATCCTGGCTCCCGCGGAAAATGAATGACTATAGGGTTCAAAGGTCAATCAAACCAGGTTGGGAAAAGGGTGTCAAGCAGAAATACGGCCAATCCGATGGCAGGACTTGTCTTATTAATCGGGGCCTGGCTCTGTAAACACCCGACCCTTTTACTCACTCGTAAAAAAGTATTTGTTAATCCCATGCAAAATATGGTAGATAGGTAAGTCTATCAGACTATATCTAAGTTAGACATGAAGGATGTTTTTTGTCAAAACAGGGGGCGGACGACATTACGGTTACGGTGGGGCAGATCCGAATGCGTGATCTTCTTCGTAAAATAACTGATAGAGAACTGAAGTAGAGGTAAATGATATGAGCACTATTAGCCTATACTTGGAAGAAGATTTAGCGGCCTTGCTTCAAACAAACAATCAGTCGGTTCAAAGTACTGCCCGGGAGCTAATTGTTTTAGAGCTTTACCGGCGCGGCACTATTTCAAGTGGAAAAGCGGCCCAACTGTTGGATATATCACGGTGGGAATTCATCTGTCATGCCTCACGGTTAGGCATTGCCTTTTTCGACATGACGGACGATGAATGGCAAACAGAGCGACTGCAAGCGGAAGCGTTATGACATTTGCTTCTGTTGTATCGAATGCCAGTCCGCTCATTGCATTGAAGCAAATAGGTCGCCTCCAATTGCTGGAGCAGCTTTTCGACCAGATAGTGGTGCCTTCTGCTGTTGTCCGTGAGGTATCGCCATCGGTTACATTGCCTGTTTGGATCAAGGAACTGACTTTGGTGCAGGCTGTCGGCCCGATAATTCTCGGTGCCTCATTGGGAGCAGGCGAGAGTGAAACCATAAGTTTGGCTCTGGAGATAAACGCGCGATTTGTGATCTTGGATGAACGTCCGGCACGTAGGTTGGCGCAGGCCTTACATTTGCCGATTGTCGGCACGTTGGGGATCTTACTGGCAGCAAAACGCCGAAATTTCTTGCCTGCGGTGCGGCCCTGTCTCGATGCCTTGTTGCAACATGGCTTCAGGATTACGCCTGCCTTGTATAAACAGGTTTACCATGATGCCGGAGAAGATTGACGAGTAAACAAACGCCCACATAATCATACCGTATTAGAGTAGGTGAATGTATGATCATTTGTCGTGTTGACACGATGGAAAGGCAAGTCATAGTGTACTACATACGTCATCATCGAGATGCATATCGTATTATTTTTTACCGGCCTATAGCGCCCAAAGTATTGCATCGACCGATCGACCGTGGATGGCTGAGTGCAGAATGTGGGTGTTCCTTATCGTATCCCCATTTCCTTCTGGCATTCCTTGTATACCTTGTATAACTGTTCGTGGTCCCGAATGGTCTTTTGTGCCACGTTGTAAAGATGAGTTGCAAGATCATGTTCGTTGATGATGAAATCAATGCTCAAACTAAAGGCCCGCATGGTGTCCAGAGTGGGTATTTGCCGGCTGATCAATCCGATCACCATGTCCCGGCGGATTGAGCTTTGTAGCTTTTCAAGATATTTAAGCCCGGGATTGCTGGGCCCTCCGAAGTTTTCTTCCACTATGACGAGGACAAAGCGGTTATAGTCGAAGTTTGCAATAAGATTGGCCTTGGTATTTGCCACCACCGGCCGCAGACCCAGTTTCACCACGGCATCGGTGATGAGCTTGTTGCCTTCTCCCAGTCCGGTCTGGCAGATGAGGGCAAGCGCTGTTTCGTCACCGATGAGATCGGGTCCTTGAGATGGCCTTTGACGGGTATCCACGATGATTTTTTCAGGGCATTTCGGACATTGGGCGGCAAACCTGGCGTTTTCAGGAATTTTTTCGTCCGGCAGATTGAATCGACCGCCGCATGACTGGCATGTTATTTCCATATTCGTCCCTTACCTCTTTTTAAGCCTGCGGCCCCGGTCATCTCCGAACCTGCCGTATTCGCGGTCCATGCTCAGGCCTTCAATATCAGAGGTCTTTTCGCCCCGGCTGCTTTTTATCTGATCAAGTCCTCTTTTTACCACATTCCTTCGCGAGGCATAGCCGATGGCGACCTCCTCGGTAATGAGTCCGGCCTGGAACCAATCAAGGATATTTTTATCAAAGGTGCGCATATGGTAGGCATCGCCGTCGTCAATGATTTCATAAAAGGTCTTGCCCTCGGATTCACCATTTAAAATGGCGTCCACTACCCGTACGTTGTTGTTCATGATCTCAAAGATGGCCACCCGTCCCCCTCCCATTTTGGGGAGCAGGCGTTGGCAGACAACCCAGCGGATGGTCTCTGACAGCCGGATGCGGATCTGATCTTCTTCTTCTGTACTGAACATGCCGAGGATTCGGCTTATGGTGTGGCCCGCGTCCACGGTATGGAGGGTGCTGAAGACAAGATGACCGGTCTCCGCGGCATTCAGGGCAATCTCCACGGTTTCCCGGTCCCGCATTTCGCCGACCAGAATGACGTTGGGCGCCTGCCGAAGGGCAGCGCGCAGTCCGTTGGCAAAGCTGTCGAAATCCAACCCCATTTCCCGCTGATTAAGGGTGGCCTTGATATGGGGATGGATGTATTCTACCGGATCCTCCAGGGTAACGACATGTAAGGATTCGGATCTGTTGATCTCATTGAGGATGGCGGCAAGGCTCGTGGTCTTCCCGCTTCCGGTGGCGCCGGTAAAGAGGACGATGCCATTTTTTTCCTTGGCAATAAACCTGAAGGCCTCCGGCAGACTGAGATCATAGATGGTCGGAATCTTGTCCGCGAGTTGCCGCATCACAATGGAATAGGTACCCTGCCGGGAAAAGATGTTGACCCTGAATCGGGCTCGATCCGGCAGACTGTATGAAAGGTCGCAGGAACCGGTATGGAGCAGATCATTAGTCAGCCGGCGGTTGCCTTTGATAAAATGGAGGGCAATCTGCTCGGTCTGATATGGGGTAAGGGTGTTGAGGAAATTGGGAAGATTCACCGGAAAAAGGCGACCCGATGAGGTTGTCTGCAGAGGTCTGCCCACGGTGATGTTTAGGTCAGAGACATCCGAGTAGGCATCAAGCATGCCCGTAATAATATTCCGCACATCAACTTGCTGTAACATAACGGTCTCCGAAAGCTTTTAACTTCTTCGAACAGCTAATAGCCAACAGCCGGCAATTCTACCGCGTTAAACATCGGTAAAATCAATGGGTGGATTTTTTAAGTACGGCATGAATTTACCCTTGTCTATGCAGTTGGTGTAGGCGTTATCAGGGGAAATCCATCCTTTTTTCAGTAATTCCATGATGGCCTCATCCAGGGTCTGCATGCCGTATTTTTTCCCGGTCTGCATGACAGAAGGGATCTGAAAGGTCTTGCCCTCCCGGATGAGGTTTCGTGCCGCCGGCGTGCAGATGAGGATCTCGAGGGCGGCACATCTTCCCTTGATGTCCATTCGTTTAAAAAGGGTCTGTGAGACCACGGCCTTCAGGGCATCGGCCAGGGTGGAACGAACCTGGGACTGTTGGTGGGCGGGAAATATTTCAATGACCCGGTCCACGGTTTTCGAGGCATTGAGGGTATGCAGGGTGCCAAAAACGAGATGGCCGGTCATGGCCGCTTCCATGGCCAGGGAGATGGTTTCAAGATCACGCATTTCGCCCACCAGGATTATATCAGGGTCCTCACGTAGGGCACCCCGTAAGGCCGAGGCAAAACTCTTGGTGTGGGTGCCTACCTCCCGATGATTGATGATGCAGCTCTTGCTCTGATGGACGAATTCAATCGGGTCCTCGATGGTAAGGATATGATCCTTTCTTTTGTCGTTGGTCTCGTCAATGATGGCCGCAAGGGTGGTAGACTTGCCGCTGCCGGTGGGACCGGTTACCAGCACCAGGCCCTTGGGCAGCATGGAGAGTTTTTTTACCACCAGGGGCAGGCCCAGTTGGTCACAGCTCAAGATCTTGCTCGGTATCTCCCGGAAGACCGCGCCAATCCCGTATTTTTGCATGAAAAAATTTCCCCGGTAACGGGCAAGCCCCGGGATTTCATAACCAAAATCAAGGTCGCCGGATTCCTCAAAGGTCTTGATTTTATCCTCCGGAACGATTTCATAGAGCATGGCCTTGAGACTGTCCTTGTCAAGAACCTTGTATTTGACCCGCTCCATGTCCCCCCTGATCCGAAGTATCGGCTGCTGCCCGGAGACCAGGTGGAGGTCGGATGCGCCCTGTTCGTTCATGAGTTTAAAGAAGGCATCAATCTGGGCCATATTACTCCTCTTTCTTTTTTTAAGATTTGTGCCTACTCAGGTGGATAGTCTGTAGGTATTTAGGTGGATAGGGGGGAATAACCATGCGAGATCACACAAAGCTCAGAGCATTTGAACTGGCCGAAACTTTTCGACCTGTGCGGATAACAGGTCACAATTGTACCGGGTGTAGCCCTGACGGG
>CAZDYX010000102.1:0-9813 GCA_964509775.1 uncultured Desulfobulbia bacterium
TCGACGTCCGTTTTTCCGCCATGATCCCGGAGCGCCCGCTGGATAACAGTCCGGGAGTTCGCGACCTTGCCTATCAGCACTGCCCGCGCCACCGTTGCCGAAGCCTCGCCATCATCCGCCCGCCGGTATTGCTCCCGCCGCAGCAACACATTGCCCGAGACCGGCCCCTGCACCCGGGCCAGGAACCTGCCATGCTCGGTCAGAAAACTCAATCCGACGCCCTTTTCGGCGCAAAAACCCATAAGGAACGGACTGCACGTAACATTGCCGAAGCAGACAATGCCGCCCAGTGTGTGGATGGGCACCTGAAGTTTAGTCACTCGCTCCACACTCACCACCACCGTCTCCCCTTCCTTGTTGAGATAGGCCTTCTGGGTGGTGACATACAGGGTGTTCAAGAGTTTTTTCATGGTTTCTCAAAGGCCTTGATCATAATTTCTGCCACAAATCCGATGAACCGCCGATACATAGCGCGGCCAAGGGCCGCAGTGGTTAGTGGTTAGTGAATAGTGAAAAAACCGGTCAAACATTCCCGTGGACATGTCAAATCCTCCGAGATAATTCTATAAGGACCAGACTTATGTTCCAAGTGGTCCCGCAGTTGGCGATTGATTGTACATGAGCGGTAACACCAGTTCGTAGCAGGTGCTTCTGCCCCCCAAATCCGACTTCCGCAAGGCGCCTTGTTCGATCAACATCAGTATGTCGCGGTAGGCCGTATCCTGCGAGCACCCAGCAAGTTTAGCCCATTTGGAGGTCGTGAGCTTGCCCATGAAGCCATCGAGCAGGCGGTTTAACACCTTTATCTGACGCTCGTTTAGAGGTGTCTCCCCAAGACGATTCCAGAAATGTGCCTTGGACAACACTGACAACAAGTTTTGTTGCGCGGCATCAATTGCCCGGCTCAAGCACCCCAGGAACCACATCAACCACCCGGTAACATCTATTGAACCCCTCTGCGTGCTTTCAAGAATGGCATAGTAGGCGGTACGCTCCTGCTGAATTTGCGCTGACATGCTATAGGAACGTTGCGAAGTGCCTTCCGATTGGGCCAGAGCCATGTCGGCAATCGCTCTGGCAATGCGGCCGTTTCCATCATCGAAGGGGTGCAGAGTGACAAACCACAGATGGGCCAGCCCGGCCTTGATCGTGGCGTCGACAAGGCCGTAGTCGTTGAACCATTTGATGAAAACAGCTATTTCGGGATCGATCCGGCCCGCTGGAGGAGCTGTGTAATACACCTTCTCGTGACCGACAGGACCTGAAACCACCTGCATTGGACCAGTAGCGTCGTCACGCCAGGCAGCCACCTGTATCTTGACCAGTCCGGAACGTCCCGTGGGAAACAGCGCCCCATGCCAGGCAAACAGCCGCTCGACCGTAAGGGGCTGGTCATAGCGCCCGGTGGCGTCCAGCATCATCTCGACCATTCCTTCCACATGACGATCCACCGGGGCCAGAGCCCCGATATCCATGCCAAGACGGCGGGCGATAGACGAGCGCACCTGCTCGGGGGAAAGCAGCTCTCCTTCGATTTCGCTGGTTTTAAGCACATCCAGGGTCAGTATTTTAAGCAGGGCTTCCTCCCGTAACCTGAAGCCTAAAGACTCCATGCGACCAATCAATCTGCCTTGTTGATGCCGCACGGCAGCCAGGGGCTGGGCCAGTTGGCTAAGGTCAAATTGCCAGTGCGGCCAGTCCGAATGTTCCCAAATATACATGTTCTCATCTCCGCTAATTGTGCGGATATTATACCAGGCTATCTCCGCAGTTTCAACATTGATCAAACACGGAATGGAATCTTAGCCGGTGCGCACCGGTGGCAATTTGACTGATTTTTTTCTGTTGGTCATGAGTGTCTTCCTCGTTAAGAATCTCCCGAATTGATCCGCATTATTCCATGAAAACCCGGGAAAGATACTTGTTGACGTTTTTGGTTGCTCCCGTCACCTTCGGCAGGCAGAAAGACATGAGCGAACAGCTCTCGCACTTCTTCTCGTAATGGGCAGGCGGGGTTTTGCCGCCTCGGATGAGTTCGTGCAGCCGGGCCGCGGTCCTTGTCGTCTCATCCCGCAACGCGGCGTCAAATAGCACTTCGAGCCTGCGGCGCGGCTTGCCATAGAAGATCGCGCCCGCCGTCACGCTCACGCCGAGCATTTCTTCAAGACACAAGGCCTGGGCGCAAAGCTGGGCCTCGAATCCTTCCTCTCGCCGCAGCCTGCCGCGCTTGTAATCGACCGGATAGGGCCGCCAGAGGTCGGATGCGCCGACAAGGGAAATGCCCGGCGCCAATCCGGGCGATGCCGATGCATCCGCCCCTATCCGGTAGAACTCGACCACGTCCGCCTTGCCGGATAAGCCAAGACGCAGGGAACGGAGCATGAGCCCACGGGATATGCGCACATCTCCCCGCGCCTCCACCGGCAGGTCGTCATCAACCTTGTCATGAAGGATGGTGCCCTCCACGGTGAAGAGGTTGTCTTCCCAGATGCCTTCGATCTGCACCAAAGCGGCCCGACGCTCGCAGAAAAGCAGATGCTGAAGCAGGGAGAGCGGCAGCAAGTCGTCTTCGATAAACATCAAGGATGTTTCTCTCTCAGGAAAGATAGAGCTTCATAATATCGATTCCACAATCGCTGTTTCTCTTTCGATTCATGGAGTCAACAGTTCCACGCCCGGTGGCAAACGGTCACGGTGGACGGTGACATAGTAGTCTGCGAAGCTGCGGGGTGAACCGCTGACTGGTTGGCGCTTCTTGATTTCCACAATGGTATTGTCCAGTTCGCGGCGGTCGGTTGAAAAATCAAGGAGCCTGTGAGCCGGGGCGCAGCCAAGCATGGCCTGCTTGATCCGCTGATTCTGGTCGCTGTCGGTGCCGATGTGCTTGAACACATAGAGCCCCCGACATGACATCATCCCCTTGCTGGCGGAACGGTCATGATCGTACATATTCAGCAGCGCCTCCCAAAAATTATTCAGATCAACGTCAGAAAAGCCGGTTCCCTTGGCGAGATTGGCGCTGATGAAACCTTTGGCTACGTAGAGCCCGTAAGGGATGAGCGCTTTGCGCCCCATGGTGCGGAGAGAGTCTTCCGGTGCCTTCTCCTCCCATTCCACATGCTCCTGATAACTTGCATCATTTTTGATTTTGTCTTTTTCTGTGGGAGTCTTGGCAACTCTCGTAATAGAAAGATCAAGCGGCATAATAGGATCGGCTGAACGGGCAAACGCAAACTGAACTGGTCCGCGCACTTGCCCGGCATTTGCCCCGGTACTGAGAACTGCGCCAAACGTTCTCACATCAAAAAAATTCTGGCACATCCATGACCGAGCATCAAGAGACTGCTTTTTTGTGGACTTACCATCTTTGGGAACGGCACCATTAGCCTTTTCGTGGGCAAGAGCAATCGTTTTGTTGAGGTTTGTCGAATGCTCAATATAAATGGCGTTCGGCGAGGAATTGTCAAACTTTTCCATCAGATAGTTCCGCACCCGACGCTTGAGCGCCACATCGGAGACAAGACCATGCATGTCCTCCGGGTCGATGCGCGGACTGTTGCCGGCATCCGGGTCGCCATTGGGGTTGCCGTTTTCACAGTCGAAGAGGTAGAGGAATTCATAGCGATTCTGGATGCTCATTGGATATCTCCTTTGGTGGATTCTTTGTTATCTTTATTTTTCCCCGCCCGATTAGCGGCAATCTGTTGATAATAGCCCAGGGCAAAGAGGCCCTGCCGTTCCAGATTGAGGGTTGCCGGGATGCGGTCTTCAATCTGGCTCATGATCTCGGCAATCTGGCCTTCATACCAGTAAGCAAGGCCGCCATCCAATTTATTCAAGTGGTTCTTGGCGTTGGCGACAAGCCGCCCGATGGTCAGCCCTGGTGTTTGGCTGGCCGCCACATAGTAACGCTGCACCACGCCAGCGCCGACATCACCCAGCGCGGAGCGTTGCAGACCAGCCAGCATTGCCAGAAGGCGTCCGCACTGATACGCGGGTTCGGGATGTTCCTTATTCAAATGAGCACTCATGTTGTGATTTCCTCCTTTACGAATGAAGTATGCTTTGATCAGGCCCATGCGGGCGTGGTTGAATGGTTTGTCATCTATGAGATCGGTGCGGAAACGGCTCAAGGCCTGGACTATGAACGGTTGGGGTATCGGCAGGCCCGCGAGGGCCACACGCCAGAGGGTCGTTGCTGTTGGCGCGGGTAGCCGTTTTAGATTGTCCGAGTATGACTTATTTTCGTCTCGACGAATCAATGAGATGCAAACATCATTAAATCTTGGGCTCCGCGCCAAGCCTCTATCGTATTGGTCTGCAATCTCCAGATCGGCAAACCACTGATCAATTCTGGCGACTAAATCCTCGAAACTCCCCTCCATCCAGTCCCGAACCATAACCCGGCCCGAGGCGCCGGAAACGGTCATGGCAAAATATCGATTGTTGACGGGGACAGGTAGCTGACCTGTTCGCAGAGATTCAAGAAGTTGCCGGGCCGAACTTTGGGCCGCCGCCTCGGTCAATTCTGGCGGCTCGTAAAGAAATGCCAGCGGATCATCTTCCGGACTGACGGCTTCCTTGAACCAATGAACAACTTTTGTCCCGGCCAAGGTGCGCGAGTGCTTGGCAATGAGATAGTCAAGCCCTTTGGAATAGCGGTTCACCGCGTCCTCAGACATGGAACAATTAGCAGATTGTTCCAACCGGAATGATTCGTAGGCTTTCTTGTCAAATCCAACAAGAATATCCTGACCCCTTCCACCCACAGATTTGAGTCCAGAAATTTTGGGATGAGTGGCTTTAGGGACGACATTTTCTCCACTCATAAAACAGAGCATGCCCATAGCATTTGCCTCATCGAGGGTCAGGGATTTTCTTAATTCTGACCACCACTCAAGGCATGCCTCATGTTTAAGCGGATCAAAACCAGCAACTGTAAAAAAAACTTTGTCTGTTGGCTTAGCCCCTAGTCTGTTTATATACTCCCTTACTGTCTGAATTTTTTGGCTATCGCTGAAGAATTCGGCCGCCTGTATTAACTCTGGGGTGGTAATCGCCGCCATTTTCAACAACTCGACAAAATAGTGATGTTTCCCTTGATACTTCTCTGGATCATCATTGCTGCCCAGCAGCAGAAGCACCACCTGCAAGGTCTCCACTAAGAAATGGCAACGTCCTCCGCCCTGGAGAAGATTGGCAGGATATTCAGGACATCGCTCCAACTCTCCCCCATCTTCGCTACCGCCAAAAGGCTCTACGACAGCAGCACCGTCTTTGCTTATAGCGATCCGCCACTTCACCCGTTTAGGACCAAAACCAGGCCGCAACCCAGGTATGGTCTTATTAGCAAATTCAACAATATGCTGAAGCATCAGCTACCCCCCCTTTCCGGCTTCCGCACCTTCTCGCTCTCAAAGGGCGGAATATCCAGCGCGCCATTGACCACAGTAGCGTCAAAGAGCGAAATGAATGGTTTGTCGTCCTTTACCACTTCCCGTCGCAGGTCGAAGACATCGTAGAGCATCCAGCCGATGTGCTGGTCAAAGGGGGCCGATGGCCGTCGCGCCTCGTCCGACTGGACATACTCAAAAAAGGCCGGGAATTCACTACAGCCAAAATAAGGCTGCTGAAAACATTTTCCCTGCCGGGCGCGTCGCTCAAACATACTGTCAAACTTCTTGATCTGCTCTTGGCCTGCAAACTTGGATTTAGGGATAATCCGGGCCGTGAGTCGATAACGGACATTCTTCAGGGCCATAGTCTGCCGCTGGGTGCGGCCTGTTGTCTCATCATTGCCATCCGCCCATAAAGGTTCCGGCACTTCTTCTCCGTTTATCCACTTATTCAGCTTGGCAGCACCGGGGACCCTGCCTTTGACCTCATTCCGCCGCAGGGCAATGTAGCGCGGCATCTCCAGGATCTCGATCCGTTCCACCTGCCAGTGGAAATAAGGACGCATGCCGTTGGCGTCTCGAATGCCTTCCCAGTAAATGGCATCGAAAATGCCCCGCGCGGCGGACGGGGTAATGACCGGATAACTGAACCGCTCCACCTTCATTTCCGGCCGGGTGAAACAAGCCAGGTCCCCCCAAACTTCCAGTGTATGAGTGCGTTTGCTCATATTTTCCCTCCTTTGTCAACCGATCAAAATTTGTTGAGACTGCGGCAACAGCAGCCCGAAAACATTGTCGTACAGAACGCCACTACGATCTTCAAGGATGAACCATTCGTCCGATGCCCCCTTGCCATAACGAAGTTTGGCCGAAATCAGCACCTCCCAGGCGGGATGCCCCAGCTTGGGGCGAAAGACGCTGACCGCCAACCCTTGGGCGCGCCGTATCCAATTAGCGCTGATCCCTTCCTCGTCCTGCTGGCGGCGCAATTCCTCAAACTGCTCAAGATAGGAAGCGTAAGGCACCAGCACCTGGATGGCGGATTGGTCAATCAGCCGGTATTCCTTGGCAACACGGACGAAATCAACTCCCTTCACGGCCTCCGCCAGTTCCTGGTTCTGGGCTTCCGGCTTGCACACATCATACAACCGGTGATAGTAATCGCGAAAAACCGCCGGGTCATTCAGGTCAAGCCCGGCCCCGCCTGCCCCGATAAGCATACTTCGCGTCACCTCAGTGGCCTGAAAATAGGCATGCGTTGGATACCGCTTCCGATAATCACCCTCGACCTCCGGCTCAAACACCCGCACCGCCCCCATCTGTCGATTCCCATTATCATCCGTCAACCGCCCTTCCCGGTTGCAGCGCCCAGCGGCCTGGGCAATGGCATCCAGCGGGGCCAAGGCGCGATAAACTACTGGGAAGTCAACGTCCACACCAGCCTCCACGCACTGGGTGGAGATCAACCGGCAGGGATGTTTATCAACCAAGCGGAGGCGCACCTTATCCAGGACAGCCCGGCGGTGCAGGGCACATAGGTTTGTGGAAAGGTGGGAAATATCACCATCGTTTTTCAGCTCTTCCAAAATGGCGCTCGCGTGACTCTTGAGATTGACCACGCAGAGCACTTGCTCCTCGCTCCTGATTTCCTCGGCCAAGGCCAACCAGCCCTTAGTTTCCTGTCCTGAAGGCCACGAAACCTCATAGCGGCGGAGTATTTTATACAGACTGGCATGGTCCGGTGCTACCTCAACTGGTTTCCAGCCCGTCGTCGGGGTGAACGCCTTTACGGCTTTGTCCAGGGCATCAAAGGCCGGTTGGGTGGCCGTGGCAAACAAAACGGTGGCCCGGTAGGTCGCGGAGAGGTGCGACAACGCCGCCAATGTCGGCACGACCAGTGATTGCGGCAAGGTCTGCGCCTCATCGAACATGATGACCGAATCCATCATATTGTGGAGTTTACGGCAGGCCGAGGGCCGGTTGGAAAAGAGCGATTCGAGAAGCTGCACATTGGTTGTGATGATAATCGGCGCATCCCAGTTTTCCGCCAGCAACCGGCGGGCGCGTTCGGTAGCGGCCTCCAAGTCGGCCTTTGCCTCTTCATTCCCCAGCCCTGTCAGGCTATGATGCTCAAGCACATAGTTGGCCGGAAATGCCCCGAACACGGCCCGGTAAATGGCCGCTGTCTGTTCAATGATCGACAGAAATGGCACGGCAAGGATGATCCTTTTCACGCCGTTGTTACAAGCCGCATGTTCCAAGGCGAACTTGAGCATGGCCAAGGTCTTGCCGCTGCCAGTCGGGGCGGTCAAGGTAAAAAGGCCTAAGTTTTGCGCCGCCGCTGTTGTCACCATTGTCCAGAGGGCGTTTCTCGCATCCAGCACATTGTGATCCGCCTTGCTCCTTTTGCGCACCGTTGCCGCCATATAATCCTCAAGCGCCTTCAGCGCCACCGTCGCATCAAGGGCCGGGCCGTTTAGCCGGTAACATTTACCCTTCTCGTTTCCTTCAAAATGGGCCTCAGTGTCGAGGAAATCAGCATCAACGAGACACGAGAACAGCATCCGCACATCCAGCATAGCGGCTATGGGGTTTTGAAATCCCGTTCCCAGATCTATGGCAATTTGCTTTGGCCTGGCAAACAAGAGTCCATCGTCAACAGCCCTTGCCTTGAGCCCTCCGATATCTGAATCGCTCAGTTTTAGTTGTAAGGGATGGTGTTGTAAGAGGTTCACCGGATTCATCGCCCGCAAAGCATCCCTCCCCCCCTGCTGTAATCCGAGATGATGCCCTTGAATCGCTAAAGCTGCCCCCACAGACTGATACTCCGTCAATGCCGCCCATGCTCCAGAAGACCAGTGATCAAGACCTTTTTCCTCGCCTCGCAAACGTGCCTGAAAAAGATCGGCATATTTGCCGAGGTCATGCAGCAGGCCGGACAAAGCAGCTTCCTCCCTCCACCAAGCGGTTCCGGCAAACTCCTCCGCAAACCCTGCCACGCCGGCAAGATGCTCTTTGGCTGGATGCTTGTTGCCAACCTTGTTTCCGCTATGGGCGTATAATAATGATGCCATGCCTCACCTTTTTATAGTTTATTGCCCACCCTATCACACCCAATGGGTTATATGATGACCAACCACCAAATTTTTTTTCGTACATCTTAGCCAAGGTCGCCGCCGTTACAAGATTCGCTTGCCAGTCATGATGATCTCCTGCACAAACGGGTCTGGATTCTCAAAATCCTTGCGGGAAAAGGAATGGGGTTCGATGCGGAGATCCACGTTGCGAGTCAGGCGCATGAGCTGTACATCCTCGTCGAAACCGTCGATCTCGTCCTGATCCAAGAACACGGCCAGATCGATATCGCTCTCCGCATGTGAGGTTCCCTTGGCGTGAGAGCCAAAAATATAAAGACGCCAGACAGCAATCTGGTTGTCCCTCAAGGTTTGGACGTATTGCCTGATCCGGTCGTCAATCGAACCGCTAACTGTTCCTTGAGCCATTGCCGCATCTCCTTTATCTTTAATAGAAGCTTTCGCGTTTAGTCATTCGTTAAAGACCCGCAGAAAATCATCGCGAGAAATTCCCGCCTGCGTGAGAATGGTACGCAGGGCCGAGTCCTTGATGGTGGGATAATTCGGCATGGTCAACGGTGTTCTGGTGCCATCCGGATTCTGCCTAGACATTGCAATGTGGTTTCCTTCCCGGACCAATTGGAACCCAAGCCCCTCCAGGGCGCGAATAACCTTCCGAAGCGGCGCGTCAACGGGAAACTTTGACGTCATACGGCAATCCTTGCTTCCGCTATAAAGGCTTCCAAGACTGGCGGATCCGCGTCGATAGCGTCTTTACCGAATGTTTCAAGGTGAAATTGTATCGCCGAGCTCACATCGGCCAACGCGGCTTCGTACGTATCGCCTTGTCCGATTACAACCCCTTTGAATCCAAGGGGATAGGCAACATAGGTATCCGGATGTTTTTCAACAACAATCTTATAATTTTTCATAACGACGTCTCCTTATCTCTTTTCGGCATGGGTGGTCAGCATTCGGCGAAGTTTGACTAAGGCTCTTGCCACGTAAACGTTTCAACGTTTCAGCCGTTCCAACCGTTTCAACGTTCAAGCGTTCCAACGTTCAAGCGTTTCAGCGTTCCAGCGTTCAAAGACAAAAACCAAAAACCGCAAAAAACCGAAGCAGAACTATTTCCCCTTTTGCCATCTCTGGACGGCGTTGATTGACTTTTTG
The DNA here is from genome assembly GCA_964509775.1 of uncultured Desulfobulbia bacterium. Classification (GTDB taxonomy): domain Bacteria; phylum Desulfobacterota; class Desulfobulbia; order Desulfobulbales; family CAZDYX01; genus CAZDYX01. The sequence continues at coordinate 9,644 of CAZDYX010000102.1, forward strand.
TCGAGTCCATCAATTCCACCTTTCTAAAACCAAATCTTCCTCGGCGGTTTGGCATCCTCTTCCAGCAATTGCCGAATCGCCTCAAACACAATTCGGAACTGCTCATCGTATTTTTGCGCTATGTTCAGTTTATATGTTGACGTATTCGACTCTCAGTGCATGGAACAGGA
>CAZDYX010000103.1:0-9752 GCA_964509775.1 uncultured Desulfobulbia bacterium
GGGAATTGGTCGACAATACTTGTGGCGTAAAGGTTGAAGTTTTTCTTTCTACGCAACAACAAGCAACCCAGGATTTGACCAAGGTTTTAGTCAGCATGCACGATCAGCACGGGTTGTTACAAAAGCTGAGCTATGGTGCCAAAAGAAGAGCCGAGGAATTTAGTTGGCGTAAAATAGTGGGTAATATTTACAAACAATGAAAGTAAAGAGGAAACTGCTAAATAATCGAGATGAAGGGATAAAAATCTCCAATCTCATCCTATTGGTGCTGGCTGCTTCTTTCTTCCCTCGTATATTTACAGCGCTTGGAGCACCTAAGATTATAGATTTTTTTCATTTTCCCTGCGTGATTCTATTATACCTAATGGCATTGCCACCTTCTGCAAGTAAAGAATTGCGTCTTCTGAATTTAGGAATTTTTTTTCTTTTTATTGCCATTTTAATAAGTGCGTTGGCCAACTATGCTGGAATTCCCAATATTATCCTGGACTTCCTGCTGTTGAGCGAGCCATTTTTGTTTTTTTATGCGATGGTATCTAGCAAATGGTCCCAGAAAAGTATACGAAGGTTTAAAATCGCCTTGTCGTTTTTTGTCTCTATTCATGTCGTTATCGCCTATTTCCAGTGGTTTGTTTTAGGGCTTAGTGCGGATGATGTGGAAGGCGTTTTTTTAAAAATGGGGGCGGGTTCCCATATAGCCGGAGCTGTCTCCATGGCAGCAGGTATCTATGTATTGTTTGCAGCCAGGCACATCGTCTACGTGCAACGGTGGGTAATTTTTATTGCCTTGTTTTTTGTCGTGGTGTTCTCTGACTCTAAGCAGGTGATTGTTGCGTTCCTGACCACTGTACCTTTGTTGATTTTGGTGGAAAAAGTCAATGTAAGGTTTTGGTTTAAAATTGCATTGGGCATTGTTGGATCAGTTGCCGGCCTGTTTTTGGTGGCTAAAACAGTTTTTCCCGCATTATTTATATATTTGTCGCTGGAAAAACTGGAAAAAGGTTTTTCCCAGAAGTTCACTGTGTTCTCTGTTATAGGTGAACATTTTAATAGTCTAATATGCTGGCTTTTTGGTTTGGGCCCTGGTCATACTATAAGCCGATTGGGTTGGCTGATGACTGACTATGCAAATTGGTTAAAACCGTTGGGGGCAACCAGCACTGGCATAACATCTTTGATTCTGTTTCTGAACAATAGCAATTATCTTTCGAATCCTACGACTGGTTCCAGTGTGTTCTCGTTAATGTTTTCTTGGGCTGGACTATGGGGCGACCTTGGTTTGGTTGGGGCGGTTGTCTATGTCTGTCTCTGGATTTTGGTAATGAAGCTATTTTGTGTGACCACGTTAGACCGATTTTATGTTCTTAGTATTTTGATCTTTGGTCTTATTTTCGCTTGGCTTGAGGAGCCGAATTTTATGCTCTTTATGGTGTCTTTGATTGGCCTCTCCTGGCAGGAACATAACATGGAGATGCAAGCTGAAGAGATTGACCAGGCTAGTGAATCTTTTTGTTGGAAATGTTCAAATGCGTATCCTCCTAGTTCATAACCGTTACCAGTTACCGGGGGGTGAGGATGCTGTACTAGAAGCTGAAAGTGATCTTCTGCTGAGCCAGGGAAACAGTATAGAAATTGCTGAGGCCGACAATGTTGAGATCAGTGGTCCCATTGCCAAGGTGGCGGCAGCCCTTGATCTTGTGTATTCTCGGCTGGCTGTGAAACAGATAGGGGACAGGATACTTTCATTTAGGCCTGAAGTCATCCACGTTCACAATTTTTTCCCTCTCCTCACTCCGTCGATCTTCGACGCCTGTATAGAAGCCGGTGTTCCTGTTGTGCAGACCCTGCACAACTATCGTACCATTTGCTCTGGTGCCCTGTTCATGCGGGACGGTAGAATCTGTGAAAAATGCGTGACGGATTCGCCGTACTACGCAGTTCTGCACCGCTGTTACCGCAACTCCATCCCCGGATCTCTGGCAGTTGCCCGGATGGTGAATTATCACCGGAAAAGAAAAACCTGGCAGACCAAGATTGATTGTTTTGTCGCGCTTACGGAATTCGCTAAAAGAAAATTTGTGGAAGCCGGGTTCCCCGAAGAGAAGATCGTGGTCAAGCCGAATTTTTATAATGAGGCTGGCAAAAGGTTAAAGGATAAAGGTGAAAGGAAGAATGCTGCTCTTTTTGTGGGGCGGTTGAGTCAAGAGAAGGGGGTTGGTACCCTGCTCTCCGCCTGGGCGGGTTTGGATGTACCGCTTCGGATCGCGGGCGATGGCCCTTTGTTGGAGAGCGTCAAGGCAACCAATACGGCCTATGTTTCCTTGCTGGGTCAATTGTCGTCCGACCAGGTATCCGAGGAGATGTACCGTTCCTCTTTCCTGGTCATGCCCTCAGAATGTTACGAAGGTTTTCCCATGGTGCTGGGGGAGGCCTTTGCCCACGAGCTTCCGGTTGTTGCCTCCCGACTGGGCGGTATGGCTGAAATCGTCGAAGACGGGGTGACGGGACTCCACTTTGAGGCTGGCAACGCACTTGACCTCGCGGAAAAAGTTCGGTGGATGCATAAACATCAAACCGCGTGCCGGCAGATGGGGAAAAAAGCCCGCCTGGTTTATGAGACTAAATACACGCCGGAAAGGAATTATGAGATGCTGTCGGAAATTTACCGGCAGGCTATTGAGGAGAAAAGAAAAGTCAACGGACTGAGATCTTAGGACTTTATATGAAAACGAAGAATCCAGAATTCAGAATTCAGGAGACAGGAGGGGGTTCGCGAGGCTCTCTATTTCTGATTCTTAATTCTGACTCCTGGGTTCCATTTTCATTGTTCGTTGTGCCCTCGGGGCATGGGGGATAGTACTAAGGGCTGGGGCTGGAAGCGGGTTGTGGAGAAGAAGAAAATTATCAGCTTTGGTGTGAGTGTCGGCCCTTACCGGGAGTTTGTCGAGCGAATTGTAGCGCTTGGCCGGGGTCGCTCTTCGGCATACGTCTGCGTGGCAAATGTTCATATGGTCATCGAGGCCTGGCGGGATCTGACCTTTGCCGGGGTCGTTAACGGTGCCGATATCGTAACCCCGGATGGCATGCCTTTGGTCAAGGCGTTGAAGGTTCTCTACGGCATTGCCCAGAATCGCTTGGCTGGGTTGGATCTCATTTTCGGCCTGTTCGGTGAGGCGGAACGACAGGGGCTCACTGTTTTTTTGTATGGCTCCACCGACGAGGTGCTTACCAGGATCGCTGCAAGGATGCGATGCGATCACCCGGCCTTGAACATTGCCGGCGTCTATTCGCCGCCATACCGTGTCCTTGCCCCTGAGGAAGATCGGGAGGTGACGAACCGCATCAATGCTTCCGGCGCCAATATCGTTTTGGTTGCCCTCGGGTGCCCTAAGCAGGAAACCTGGATGGCGAACCACAAGGGGAAAATCAATGCGGTGATGGTCGGAGTGGGCGGTGCATTTCCGGTTTACGCCGGCCTACAGAAACGCGCTCCGGCATGGATGTGCCGCTGGTCGCTGGAATGGTTCCACCGCTTTCTGCAGGAACCGCGGCGGTTGTTCAGGCGCTATCTGGTGACTAATACCCTCTTCATTTTGTTGCTATTCAGGGAATTTTTTCGGAAGAAGTACGGGCAACCGGAGGCTCTACCTGGAAAAACGACTAACACTCCGGAACCTTGAGACAGTCGGGCGGGCGCAATGTTTACTTCTTGCCGGCAACAAAATCGTAGCGAGGTTTTTCTGGACAGTCCAACTCCAATCCTTGGCTGCCCTTATGTGGATCACGTTAAAAGCTCCGTTTTTCCGAATTTGAAGGAACTTCGAACCAGGTTTGCCGGACATTCCTACCGCAGCCTTTTTGCTTTTGATCCTGAAAGAAAAGCAGTTTTACTCATTGGCGGTGATAAAAAGGGGAGAAATCAGCAGAAATTCTATCAACAATTGATCGCACAAGCTGATGCAATTTTTTCAGAGTATTTGAAGAAAGAGAAATAATCGAGATGGTAAGAGGTTCGTAGATGAAAACATTAGATGATATTTTGCAGGAACAATTCACCACGGAACAAAGGACGGAAATTACCCGGAAGGCCAAGGAAAAGATTGCTACTATCCGTCTTAAACATGTAAGAAAAGCCCACCACGTTACACAAAAGGCCCTGGCGCAATCAATGGGGCTCTCTCAATCAGCTTTATCTGAGTTGGAAAGGCGTCCGAATATTACCTTGAATGTTTTGCAACGGTATATCGAAGCACTTGGAGGGCGAGTGGAAATTCGCGCAATTTTTTCGGAGGGGGCTGAAGAACTTCTGGTTTAATGGCGCTCTAACCGTTAGTTTTCCTTGGTAACGGGGTTGCCCAGTTCCGGGGACGCTTTCCTTATTTTGTGTCAATGAAAGGAGATAAGGGAACGGTATCCGGTATGCGGATTTTTGGTCGTGAGGGTTTTCAGCACCTCTTTGGCGCGGCCGGCTTGCATAATTTTCTTGAAGAGATGCACCAAAATAAATACATTCGTAGACGATGAAACAACCACCGCTTCTCGCAGAATTTTATGGATCGGCAGACCGACAGCCTGTGCGAGAATGGTTGTTATCGCTTGACCCGGAGCAGAGGCGGGAAATCGGCGCCGATATTCAAGCGGTTCAGTGGAGATGGCCGGTTTCAAAGCCATTGGTCGACGGGTCAAGCCACGGGCTTTACGAAGTTCGGTCATCAGTTCGCGGCAGGACGTTCAGGGTTTTCTTCTGCATTATTGGCAGCCGGATGATTCTGCTGCATGGTATCGAGAAAAAGAGCCGGGACACACCCAAGACGGCTCTGGAATTAGCCAGAAAACGCTTACGGGAGGTGCGGCATGAAACCAAACGATGATTTGGAAAAACTCTTTGCGGAAACCGGCGAGCTGGCGGCAGTGCGCGCCTTGGCCAGCAAAAAAATACTGGCAGCGGACATCGAACAAATGATGAAGGAACAGGGAGTCAGCAAGGCGGAACTGGCTAGGAAAATGCATACCTCACGCCCCGTTGTTGATCGTCTTCTTGATCCGGACAATGCCAGTATCACGCTGATAACACTTGCAAAGGCGGCAGCAGTTTTGGGAGGACAGCTTCGGTTTCAGGTGTGAATCCGGACGCTACCAGTTCCGGACTACCAGTTCCGGGGACGCCTTACTTAATTTGTGTCAATGGTGGACCACCCGGGGAGGGAAGTCCGCATTGATTTGCTATGCGGCTTGGCGGGGTTCGATGGTATCGAGTTCATTGCCGATGTCTTGGCGGGCCAGATCTAGCTCATATGCTTTTTGAAGATTAAGCCAAAGATGCGGACCGGTGCCAAACCACTTGCCGAGGCGCAGGGCAGTATCGGCACTGATCGTCCGCTTGCCGGCAATGATCTGGGTAAGGCGGTTTGCCGGGACATGGATGGCTCTGGCGAGTTCGGCCGCGCTCATCTGCAACTCTTCGAGTTCGTCAGCAAGGATTTCGCCGGGGTTGATAGGTGTGCGGGTTATGGTACTCCTCCTCAATGATAATCAACGATTTCGACACCGTGCGGTCCATCGGGATGTCATAAATTAAGGGGGGGTGTTCTTTTGTATTTTTCTATTTTTCCCAATGACAGATGCAGGAGCCGCGAAGGCTGTGGCGGCGTAATTTCGTGTCGAGCCCGTTGTTTTTGCTGTATGTGTTTTTGCAGGGGGTGAAGGGAAAGGGCTTGAGGACTTGGGCTCCTTTAACCTTTGCCCTTGAGCCGTTCAGAAGGCCATTGCATTGCCCCATGCAGAACTCTGAGGATCACCAGGTGGTCGTTTCGGACCCGGTAGGGGACAAAATAGGGGGTGCCGGAGACGACGAGTTCCCTGGTTTCCTCTTTTCGGCCCGGGCGGCCCATGCTGGGTTGCCCGGGCAGGTCTTCCTCGACCATTGTCACTATCCGGAGCACAAGCTTTTTGGCCGCCAGAGGTTTGTCCTGCTCGATATGGCGGCGGATGGCCTGGAGGTCGGCGACGGCTCTTGCCGTCTAGTTTACTTGCATTCCGGCATGGCCTTTTCGTCGGCGTTGTCCCAGCTTTCGACCCATTGCCGTACCGTTTTGTGGTCGATGAGGCGGTCGTGGTCCGCATCTTCGAGGCCAGCCTCGATCGCCTGGATCTGCCAGGATTCCGTGGCCACGAATTTTTTTATCGCTTCGATCGCACAGTAGGACCGCGACCGGTTGATGGCTTTTGCCAGCGTATCGAGTTCCCTGGTCAGTTCTTCGGGAAGCCTGATGCTCATAGTTGTCGTCGCCATGGTGACACCTCCTGGAGACATTGTAATACAGTGTGTTGTGAAGGAGAAGGGGAATAATTCCGTAAGTTCCGGGGACACCGCACTTCATTCCCCTAGCGGCTGATCCTGCCAGCCGGTCAGCCTGCCAGCCAGCTATGACCGAGACCCCATTCCTGGATAGCCGGAACCGACGCCGTTTGAATAACTTCAAGCCAGGAGATACTTACTATTGCCCTTGCTGCAGGGTCTTTCGGGCCTCTGGCCTGAATTTCATAAGCAACTGACTCGGGGATGAAAACATGATCCATAAAATGTTTCAACAGGTTCAGATGGCCCCCTCTGGCAAGAAAAATAAGGACCGGGTCAGAGATAAGTGGCTATGCCGTAAAATCTGCGGGATACGTTGTCGAAATGGGCGTTTTCATTTCGCTTATCTGGCGCAAGTGTCATGATTGGGGCGACACTTTAGTCCACAATAAGGCTTGATCGAAATCGATACGAATGAAAAACGACAAGCGCAATTCATTAGTATTACGTAGTAAGTAAATCATGCCCTCTGGGGGGCTTAACCCAATACCGTCCCCTCTGGGGACGAATTTTTATTCACTACTTGACCCGTTTCAGTGCTGACCCGTAAATTTCCTTATCCCGGCGCGGGCCTACCGCCAGGATGAAAATCAACTCCTGCTCCTCATGTACTTGATAGACAACTCGATAATCGCCGACACGCAGCTTGCGGAAGGCTGCGAGGTTGCCGGACAGCGGCGCACCGAACTTCAATGGTTCTCCCGTCAGTTTCTCGTCTATCGCCCGGATGATACGGCGCGCTGCAGATGGCCCCACGCTTTCCAGGTCTGCCGGGACATCGGGATGGTAGAGCAGTTTCCAGTTCATCGGCCGAATTTTTCCAGCATCTCCCGATGCGACAGGGCAGTGCTGCGGTCAAAGGTGTTGAGCCGGGCCATGGCGAGAGCGGCCAACCGCAGATCTTCGAGTTCTTCAAGCATGGCCTCGTAGGTCTCGGCTGAGAGCAGAACCGCCTTGGGCACATTGTTTTTCATGATGATCAGTTTTCCCGCCTCACCTTTTTCCAGGGCTTCCAGAGTAGCGGCTGTTTTTTTGGAAAGATCGGTGGCTGACAGATATTCTTTAGCGTGCATGCATGGTGCTCCAATCTGATTGTTGTATGGATAATAATCTGGACAATAATCTTCTTTTTCTCTGATTGCAAGGATATCCACCTCAATATCATGGAACAATGTCATTTCTGCGGAAACAGAAATTTCCGTGAGACAACCTGCCAATACACCTATAAGCGCGATGGCAGGTACCTGATGGTTGATCAGGTACCTGCAGCCAGTGTAATTACTGCAGTGAGCAATATTTTGCCGCTGAGGTTCTTAAAAAGATCGAAAGAGAGTTTGAGGCCATTCACCTGCATGGAAAAAACCCCTGAGGAAAGACGGCATCGTCGACTTGATTGACAGGTTGACATGCTATCAAAGATGATCTAAAGTAAAATCATGCGAGCCAGTTACAAACGTCTGTTCAGCCAGTTCGTGAAAAAGGCTCACAAGCCTTTGCAGCTCGTTATTGAGGACGCGGTAGAGGAGATTTGTGCGGATCCGAACATTGGTGAAGCGAAGGTCGGCGACCTCGCCGGGATGCGGGTCTACAAGTTCCGGTTCAACCGGCAGGAGTATCTGGTAGCCTATCGACCGTCTGCAAATGCACAACGAGGGCATGATGAAACCGTTGAGTTTTTAGCCATCGATTTTTACCAGGTCGGCCCGCACGAGAACTTTTACGACGCCCTGAAACGTTATCTGAGAGAGGAATAAAACCATGCGCCATGCTTCGACAGCGGAAGAACTTCTGGCGGAAATGAAGGCGATGCCCTCGACCGAGCGTAGTCGGTTCTTCGCTCTCCTGGCTGCAAAATTTTTCCAGGACGACAACTTCACTCACGAACAGGTGTTCGGACACCTTGCCGATGATACGTTCACAGCCCAGGAGGCGGCAGAGTATCTGGAAGTTTCAATCGCCACCTTCCGGCGCTATGTGCAGAGTGGCAAGCTCAAACCATTCCACCGTGTGGGACGCAGCCAGATGTTCGCGACTCGGGACCTGAAGGCCTATAAGCAATCCCTGCGGGATGTGAGAAGGGGCTAAAGGCCAAAGGCTGAAGAGTGAAGGCAATCCAAGTTCCGGGGACGCCTTCCTTTTCCGCAGTTCCGGGGACGCCTTACTTAATTTGTGTTATTGGTGGACCACCCAGGGAGAAAAGTCCGCATTGATTTGCTATGCATACAAATTCCAGACGCAAATTCCAAAATTCCAGGGACACCATACGCAATTCCTTGGCCGGTGTTTTGCCGATCAAGCCCGCCTGATTTTCGGAATCACAAACTCCAATCCGCGAGACTCAGCATGAGTGTTATTTGGTTCAAGGGAGACTCCAGGAAGCCACAAGGACTTTGTGGGTCGTTGTTACTGGCGTTGCCGCCCAGCCCTCAATCTTTGCAACCGCCTGAGTATCAAGCCGCCAAGGTCCGCTGGATGCACGATCAACCCGTTGAATGCCGCCGTATGGGCGTAAATGTCCGAAAAGTGTACGAGGCGAAATACACGCCGGAACGGAACTACGAAATGTTGATGGAGATATATCGGGAGGCCATCAAAGCGAAAGGTCTGAGCGCCGAGGGTTGAGGGTGGGGGGGAAAATGGGCGTGAGGCTAAAACATGCTGGCAACATCCCGATAGCCGCTGAGGACTCGTACGATTTCCAGCGCGGCAGGGCTGATACGGTAGAAAATCGTATACCTTTTTACCGGTAGGCAGCGAAGCCCGGGGAGCAATTCGTCCCTGGCCCTCCCAATCTCGGGGGAGTCGCAGAGGGTCACACATTTTTCATGGAGGAGGTCAAGGAAATTGTCGACAGCCAATGGGGAGTCGGTGGCAATATAGAGCCAGATATCCAGCAGATCTTCCTGTGCCTGATCGGCAATGAGAAGTTCTCGCTTCTTCATGCGCCGAGTTTGCCGCGGCCTCTTTTTTTGAGATCCTTTACCATGGCTGCGTCAAAAGGCGCTGATTTCCCGGCATCCAGTTGTTTGATACCGACCAGCAGTTCTTGCCGTAGATCCCCCAGCATGGCAAGGCGTTGCTCTTCCTGGCGTTGCAAGGCCCGGAGGCCATCACGGATTACCTCGCTCGATGATTTATAGGCGCCGGACTTTACCTGATCCGTCACCCAGCAGTCCATTTCCGGGGTAAGTGAGATGTTCATGGCAGGCTCCTTTTGAAATGATGACATATTATAGAATCCAATAACAAAAAATGTCAACAATAGAAGGCGATTTTGTCATTATGCGGGACTATAGGGAACTAGGCAAATTCCAGGGACACCATACGCAATTCCTCGGTCGGTGTTTTACCGATCGAGCCCGCCTGATTTTCGGAATCACAAACTCCAATCCGC
>CAZDYX010000104.1:0-9748 GCA_964509775.1 uncultured Desulfobulbia bacterium
TCCTTGATTCGTTCTTTGCGCAGTCCTAACAGACTACAGTCTAAACAACCTGAGTAGTTACAAAACAAATTGAATTGGCGGAAGTGCATGGGAATCGAACCCACCCACCAGGCTGTTAACCCGGTGCACCGGATTTGAAGTCCGGGAGGGCCACCAGTGCCCTTTCCACTTCCGTATTTTTTGTATAGTTCGTAAGGGGAAGATGTTGAGCTTTTGTTCTGATTCCTTTACGTCGTTTTCAAAAGGAGACTCATTTACACGATGGATTGCGAACGGTTAAAAAGTCTTATTAAAATCTGGTATGTTCAGGTACAGAACGAGGCCATGGCACCGGCCCGGATGGTAGAATTTATGGATAACCACATTGGGGAGTGCCAAATTTGCCTGCGAGACACAGATGTCCGTTTGGAGGTGGCTAAAGTTGTTGAGATTGTTCTTCCTCCCTCCAAGGCCGTCAAGGCTCCCAAAAAATCAGATGAGGAACCGGGGGAGCCTAATGAGTCCGATACGGTATCAACAGATTCATATGCAGATGATTCTGTTGATACCGAGGATGAAGGGGTTGAGGATGATTTCAGTGCGGATGATCCGCTGGACGATGACGATGGTTTTTAACCTTCATCTGTTAGTCTGTGACACATGATCAAACCGCCTTTAATGATATCCTAACACCGTACTATGGCGACATAGTAGCCGCCAGGGTAGACCAAGTCAAGAACGAAGTGCCTTCACCTTTGCCTCGGCATTGATTTTTTCAAGACCTTACCAGCGTATCAGATGTGTAACCCACTGAATACAGACTTTCCCGGCCAAGAAGCAGTGCCATGTTCTGCCATATCACCAGAAATTGGCGCGGAAGGCCTCTTAAGCAGCTTGGAGGCTTTTATCTTCTTGGTTTTAAGGTCGGGGCTCCGGTTAAGACATGTTTCAGCCAGTCAAGGCCAAAGGTCAGAAGGGCCTCATCGTCGGTGGCAAGGGCCCTTTCAATGGAGCCCGGAATTTTATAGTGACGAAGAAGCCGGGTATCTCCAAGATAGGCGCGAAACCCGTCAACATTATAGCACACCATAAAGGCGATCTGCTGTTTCGGACCATAGGCACCCTCCCCCTTCCAGGGGTTGGTGCGAAAGATGCTGTCCATCTCGGACCAGAGATCATTCATCTTGTTATAATAGAGGACCTTCTGGTCCCGTAACCATTCTTTGACCGACCACTCCTTTTTTCCCTCATGGCCCTTGCAGTAGGGATGGTGGGTCAAAAAGTAATACTCTCGGGTTGCATTTCTCGAGGGCTGGAGGTCCACCGCCCGCTCCAGAGGGTAGGTCCGGCAGGCAGTGGGACGGTCTTCATAAACCGTGCAGCCGGTTGCGGAGAGAAAGGGGCAGGTCTGTTCTTCATTGTCGGCCATTTTGAGGCGTATAGACGGAAAAAATGGATTGTCGTCCCGCACCGCCAAGGTGTGGCTGCCAAGAAAATCGGCGGAATGAATCGCCAACCTTCTTTTTAACATGATGATGTCATAGGGGTAGAGGGGCAGGGTAAGTCTCCGGCAGCAAGCCATAAAGCACGGGACCTCTGGGTGACAGGCGAACCTGAACCTGGATTTCTCCAGCGGGACCATACCCTCGGGGAATTTTTTGGGATGGACTTGGGTTGGGGTCGTAATAGAAGCCACCATGATTTTTGTTGTCCTCAGGGTAACCAATCAGGTTGTTTAGCCTATTAGGCTGTAGGCTGTTAGTCGTTGCACATTGATCGTGGGTCACACATGATCTTTTTCTATAGACTAACAGCCTACAGTCTAAACAACCTGAGCAGTTACTCCTCAGGGAGGATTTTGGGCATTTTTTGTTGTCTGAAACCGGCGATCAGCCGCCGGCTGTTAGGTGTTACCAGTATCTGAGTCCCACCCGTTCCCGGACCCGATCAAGGGTGGTCGTTGCCTTTTCCCGGGCCTGCCTTGCACCGCAAGCCAGGGTGTCGAGAATGTATTGCGGATCTTTCAGCAGTTGGTTTCGTTTATCTCTGGCCGGTCGAAAATATTCAAGCAGAATGGCTGCCAATTCCTGTTTGATCTTTCCGTAGGCAGCCCCGCCATGGACATAGAGGTCACGAACCTCTTGTACCCGGTCGGCCTGGGCAAACAACCTATAGATATTGAAGAGATTGCATTTCTCCGGGTCCTTCGGCTTAGCCACCGGCGTTGAATCGGTGACAATGGCCATGACCCTTTGTTTTAGGGCCTTTTCATCCAGGAAGATGCCGATGGTGTTATCGTAGGATTTGGACATCTTCCGGCCGTCGAGGCCGAGAACGGTGGCCACGTCGTCATCAATCTCAGCCTCGGGGACCAAAAAGGTCTCGCCAAAGGTATGGTTGAATTTGATGGCTATGTCCCGTGCCACCTCAAGGTGCTGCTTTTGGTCTTTTCCCACCGGAACTCTATCGGCCTGATAGAGCAGGATGTCGGCGGCCATCAGAATCGGATAGGAAAAAAGGCCGTGGTTCGGGGGAATCCCCTTGGCGATCTTGTCCTTAAATGAGTGACAACGTTCTAAAAGCCCCATGGGGGTAAGGGTGGAGAGAATCCAGGTGAGTTCCGTCACCTCGGGAACATCAGCTTGCACCCAGAAGATGCAGCGCCCCGGGGCAAGGCCCAGGGCAAGAAAGTCAACCGCTGCATCGAGGGTCAACTGTCGCAGCCGGTTTTTGTCATGTATACTGGTGAGGGCATGGAGATTTACGATAAAGACATAGAGCTCGCCCCGCTCCATGTTGTGGATCATGGGTTTCATCATGCCCAGATAATTGCCGATGTGCAGTTGTCCCGAGGGCTGAATTCCGGAAAGAATCCTCATGGCGTGTTTTTCTCCTTTTTTTCAATCGAGGTGATGAAGCAGGGTATTTTTAGCCTTGAAAAGGGATGGAGTCAAGTGATAGTTTATTGGGCCTTGACCATCGTTTTGCCCAGATTCCCTGATTGTTGGCCTCGCAAAAAGTCGCTCCGCCAACGCGACTATGTTGATAAGTGTTAGATATTACAAAAATTATTTTTTCACAAATAAACGTAGACAACGGAAAGTCGATTTGTTAGTATTAGGGTGCCACCATGTATCAAAATAAAAAGTTGGTCGTTGTTCAGTGCGGTCGTGAGATTTCATCCGAAGAAATTGAAACCATACGTTGTGCGGTAGATGATCTGGGCAAACTGAGCAGAAAGACCATTGCCGAGGCAATTTGCGAACAATTAGGCTGGTTCACGGCGACCGGCTCTTACAAGGTGGATGCCTGCATGAAACTGCTTGAGAAGCTGGAAGCGAGGGGAATACTGAGATTGCCAGAAAAACGGCAACAGCGAGGCGGCCCCAGCCGTTTCCTTAAAGCAGCATTACCAGTCGATCCAGAAGACGACTGCCGAGAGATTTCGGGGACGCTCAGCGACATAGGCCCGATCAGGCTTGAGATTGTGAGGGACCATGACGAGCTGTCAGCTTGGAACAAGCTGGTTGCTCGTTATCACTATTTGGGGTACTGCAAGCCGATTGGTTGTTTTCTACGTTATTTTATCAAGGCCCCTGGTGTTGGGATATTGGGCTGTGTGTTGTTCGCCGGCGCTGCTCGATCACTCACCACACGTGATGCATGGATTGGATGGACGTCCCGGCAACGTCTGTCCAATCTTGCCTGGGTAATCAACAATGCTCGTTTTATGATAATGCCCTCGGTGCGGATTTCTCACCTGGCAAGCCACGTATTAGGGCAATTGGAGCGTCGGGTGTCCGATGACTGGGAAAAGCAATGGGGATACCGGCCGGTGCTGATGGAAACATTTGTCGATCCCCAGCACTTCCGAGGCACGTGCTACAAGGCGGCCAACTGGCAATATCTGGGCAATAGTACTGGGGAGGGACTTCCCCGAAGAGGCAGGGTCTATCAGACCACGGCAAAGATGCTTTTTGTTCGGCCCTTGGTGGCGGATTTTCGCGCCCACCTCTGCTCGGATCATCTGGTGGGACGGGTGTGGGAATGAGCAAGAAGAGCCGCCGTCCTAGCCGGGAAGAGATCAAGGCCCAACGCAAAAAGAGCTCCGAAGAAAACAGGCCGAGCCCGGGCAACGATCTCCAACTACATCTCCCCCTATCAGACGGTGCAGGTATAGCCTTTCAGAAAAAGATTTTGGGATTGTCCTGACCTATCGGATCAGGCAATCCGTCAAGCGGGAAAACCCACTACCCTCAATATAACACTGCCTATTTTCCGAAGATCGCGGCCTTTTTTGCTGCCTCTTTCGGGAGCTCCAGTTGCGGGGTCTGGCTGAAGCCGTCGTGTTTAAGCGATGCCCGGACCCTTTTTAACAGCTCGCTGCGGCCGATCTTTCCCTGGGCCTCGCGGATGTGTTTGCAGAAGAAGTAGGTAAAGGCGCCGTTATAGGTGTTGCCGATCATCGCGTCCGCCGAGGTCTGGTTGTCTCGGCACCCGGCCCAGAGCACATGGTTAAGGCCCTTTTCCACTTTGCGGGCCAAAAGTTTCCTGACCGGCAGATCCTCGTCGGCCCGACATTCGATATCAATCGGCGGGGCCAGGAAGCGGTTTCGAACGTCTTTACCCGGCAGCATGTCTCGGGTGCCGCTTCCGGAATGGCAGGCGTCGAGGATGACCTCCAGGATCACCCCCTTGTTTAAAGGGGCAAAGATCGCGGCAAGATCGTCATCGAGGATCAGGCCGCCGTCCCAGTTGGTATCCCAGGGGCAGATAGCCTCGTCCATCTAATCCTTCAGGTCATCGCCGTTTCTGTCCCTGATCTGAGTCCCGTGGCCCGAGTAGTGAAACAAATACGCTACATCTCAACCCTGGTCACCACCCCATGCAAACGGTCCGGCGGCAGTTTGTAGAATTGGACATAGCTCGGAGTGAGTCGCTTGATTAGGGAAAAGAGCTGCCAGATCACGTTTTCGGTAGAGATATCCTCGATGCCGTAGAAAATCGCCCGGGGATTGATCCCGGCCTCTTTGAGGAGCCTGCCCACATCCACGATCTCCGTGTAGCCCAGAATGATTTCATACTGGCGTAAACCCTCGGCATAACACTCCCGGAAAAATCCGGCCACCCCGAACGGTTCCTCAGTCCTGGTAATGGAGACGACGATGTTGTCCGTATAGAGGATATGGTTAATACACATGGTTCGGTCCAGATAGGGCGGCACCTTGAGCATATCCCTGGCAAAAAAAAGGGCGGTGCCGTAAATTGGGGATAAGCGTTTTTGAAGATGAGTATAACGATCGAGAAAGACATCCAGATCAAGTGGTTTCAGTGCCCGGTACAACCTTTTCTGTCCCCTGGTAAAGACAATGATCAGGAAGAGGGGGATGGCGGCCAGGATGAGCGACCAATAGCCGCCATGCGGAATCTTGAACAGGGAAGAGGCCAGGAAGGCCAGATCGACCATTGTAACCAGAGCGGCAAGAAGGGCGCGACAATAGAGTTTTCGCAATAAAAGAATCCACATCATCATTATGCCGGTAATGGTCATGGTGCCGGTGACCGCAAGGCCATAAGCTGCGGCAAGCTTGTGCGACTCACGGAAGAGGAACATGACGAGGAGCACCGAAGCGAGCAGGAACCAATTGACCGTGCCGATATAAATCTGCGAGCGCATATCGGTCGAGGTGTAATCCACCTTGAAAAGCGGCATGATGCGGGTGGTCATGCCCTGGTAAAAGACCGAAAACATGCCGCTGATCATGGCCTGAGAGGCAATGATGGTGGCTGCGATGCTGAGCAGGAGAAAGGGGAGGTAGAGAATGCCCGCAATATGCGCGACCATTCCGAACAGGACGTTATCCGTCTCGGGGTTGCGAAGGA
Source organism: uncultured Desulfobulbia bacterium (assembly GCA_964509775.1). Classification (GTDB taxonomy): domain Bacteria; phylum Desulfobacterota; class Desulfobulbia; order Desulfobulbales; family CAZDYX01; genus CAZDYX01. The sequence continues at coordinate 5,863 of CAZDYX010000104.1, forward strand.
GAAAGGCGCCCTGCCCGAGATAGCTCAGAACCAAGGCGCCGAACACCAAGCGCCAGGCCCGGACAATGGGCTCACGGCCAAGATGGCCCATATCGGCATAGAGTGCCTCGCCGCCGGTTGCGCAGAGGATCACCTCCCCCAGAATCAAAAAGCCGGCAAAACCGTTATGGAAAAGGAAGCGTAGCCCTGGTAAAGGCGAAAGGGCGGAAAGCACGATCGGTGCCTCCACCATGGCAATGAGGCCGAAGAGGGAGAGGCAGCCGAACCAGACCAGCATGACCGGCCCGAAAACAGCAGATACCTTTTCCGTGCCCTTACGCTGCACGGCAAATAACACGCCGGCAATAGCCGCGGCAATGGCAATCAGGACCGATTGCGGGGTTTTCTCGCAACCGGGAATAAGAATAACACCCTCCACCGCACTCAAAATACTGATTGCCGGGGTGATCACTCCGTCGCCGGCAAGAAGAGAAATGCCGACATAGGAAAGCCCGGTCGCAAACCCGAGAGAACGGCCTTTGAAGAGAAGCGGCGCGAGGATTTCTTTAAGAACGATGGTGCCGCCCTCGCCCTTGCGGCTTAATGCCATGGCGAGAAAACCGTACTCTAGAGAAACCAGGATGACAAGGGTCCAAATGATCAGGGAGAGCACGCCGAGGATGTTTTCCTCGGTACGCGGCAGAATTAGAAAGATAACGGTAAGGGTATAGATGGGGCTGGTGCCGATATCGCCGAATACGAGTCCGAGGGCCCGGACTACCCCTGCCATGCTGGATGCCTGATGTTGAGGCATGATAATCTCCCAGGGCATGGCAAAAAAAAGACCGCCGGCATGGCGGTCACGGACTGCTGCCATTGCCCTTCCAAATGCCTACGAGGTTAGCTGACGGGCTCAGGCTTGGAAGTGCCCTATCCTGTAACCACAGGAATACGCCCCAAAAGATGGTTCCCCCGCACCCATTGACCATGGGTTTCGGCTGCAAGAAAATGTTTTGTCGCTGGTGAATCTCCTAGTTGATGTTCTTTGCTTACATCGACCTGACTAGATAAATACATACATCGGTAAGAGGTTTTGTGCAAGGACAAAACGCTGGTTAGCCCTCTTCCCTCCTCTTAACCCATCTTTAACAACTGCAATTTTTTGTTGTCATATCGAGATGTTATTGCGGGTGTAGCGCTTGACCAAGTCGGAGAGGATGCACTTGTGATCCGGGGCCAGGTGCTGCACCAGGACAAAGTCCATACCGGGATCGGTGAGTCGCGGTCGGCCACACCTCCCGTTGCCGGTCGAGGCGATCGATCCGCTTGGCACGCAAGACTGGAGGCTGAAAAGGGGTTATGCCCCGGCGCCGCGCCATATTTTCTCTGCAATCTGCAAAACGGAATCCAGTAAACCTTGAATCCCTTTTGCCTCAACCAGGCCCAGCAGTTTCCCAAACATTGGCAGCAGGAAGATGATGGCGCCTATTACCAGAAGCAGCAGAAAGACCAGGACCACGCCGATGACCAGGAGCAGCCGTTTGTTGCCAAGCAGGTATTGCAACCGGGAAAGATGCCTTTCGGCGTCATGACCATAACTCCCATGGGAGTGGTGTTTGTGTTTGCGTCCCTTGAACAAGTCCTCTAAATCCATGGTCGTGACTCCTTATCGTTTATGTTCTTTGTGATGTTCATGATCGTTATGTTGCGGCAGCAGGATCGTGAACCGGCTGCCCGCTCCAGGTTCGCTCTCCACCATGATTTCACCATTGTGGGCTGTGACCACCGATTTTGCTATGCTCAGGCCAAGGCCGGTCCCTTCGGTGTTTCTGACGGCGCTGGCGCGGTAAAAACGCTCGAAGATCTTCGGCAGATCAAAGCGTGCGATTCCCATGCCCGTATCGGCAATGGTGACGACCGCATTTTTCCCGACAATCGTGGCGGTGACAGTGATTGTTCCTCCCTCCCGGTGATAGCGGATCCCGTTTTCGATGATGTTCAGAAAGGTTTCCTCAAGGCCCATCCGGGAGCCCATGACGGTGATGCTGGAGGGGTAGTTTTGCGCCATATCCAGACCTTCCTGGCCGTCAAAGCACGAATCAACGGTAAAGCCGTTCTCAGTGAGCCCTTTTTGCAGCAGTACGGCCAGCCTTTTCTCATCTTCGATGATAAGAACCTTCATGGCCTTTTCTGCTCCGGTTTCGTACGTTTTACGGAGATCTCGGAGGCCGTGAACATTGCGCCCGTATTGCTTCCCTCCACCCCCACATAGGCGCCAGGCTCGGGGCGATCGTGTTTTTCCTTGATCCTGGTTTCCATGGTCACCACGATCCGCCGGCCGTTCACAACCCAGATACCGATGAGATCCTGGGGCAGATCGTCCACGGTACCGTAGAATTTGCTCTCATACTTTCCCACCTCCCTCGCCTCATGATCACCAGTCGGGGCTGGATACGCCGCCAGAACCGAAGCGATTCCCGCGACCACTGCCAGCCAAAAGGTCTTCCGGAAGAGGCGCTGCAAGGTCTTTGCGACTGTCTGTTTAATGAGCAAGAGATCCATGGCATCCTCCTGGGGAGGCGTCCGAAGTATTCAACCGGAGCTGAGAAGGAACTTTCATTGACACCCATCCATTATTGCTTGACCTTACCACATCAAAGATTAAGGGGAGATTAAGATCCATAAAAAAGGTGAGGGCAAAGAGCGTTTCAGCCCGAATTGGCAATAATGAATCAGACCGAAAGGGGCCTTGCTCGCCTCCTAAGAGCTCGTCCGAACACCGCGCTCGGGCCGTTCATTCCTCCTTTGTATGGTACATTCTTGTTGCTGAGGCAAGGACCATTTTGTACAATGTTTCTGTACCATATTCTTAAAGGAGGACATCATGCTCCAAACAACCTATTCCAACGCCCGGGCCAATTTCGCCGGCCTCTGCGACCAAGTCACAGAAAATCGAGAGATCGTAGTCATCCATCGCCGCAAGGGCGGCAGCGTCGCCATGATTGCGGCCGACGAACTGGAAAGCTTGGTGGAAGCAAGCCATCTCCTCCGCTCACCGGCTAATGCCGAGCGGTTGCTCGCGGCCCTGGACCGCGCCCTTAAACGCGAAGGGGAGCCTACCACCATCTCGGCTCTCCGCAAGGACGCCGGTCTTGAAGGATAAAGGCCGTGAAGCTGTCTTTCAGCCAGAGTTCCGGGACGATCTGCGGCACTGGGTTGAGACCGACCGCAAGGTGGCGCTGCGGGCCTTCGACCTGATCGAGGCCATCATGCGCGATCCCTTTTCCGGCATCGGCAAGCCGGAACCCCTCAAGTATCTCGCTTCCGGCATGTGGTCCCGCCGCCTCTCCCAGGAACACCGCCTTGTCTATCTGGTCCGCGATGAGCGGATCGATTTTCTCCAGGCCCGCTATCATTACTGATCTCTCACCAAGGCTCACCGCCAGATATCTTTGCACACTTCGGTGGGCCCCGGTCACCTTCGGTATGCATACGGCCAACAAACTTTAGTTTGGCTAATGTCCTTTAAGGTATTAATCAATCCAGAGAGGTTCCCGGCATCGGGAACAGGGGGATTTTCCCCCCGCCGCCCGGTGCATCCAGGGCAAAGACCGGCACGGCGAGGCTTGAACAATGCGTCCAAAGCCCGGACATGATCTTTACGCCTTGCGCGATGGGGGTCCGGAAGTGGTTGGTGCCGCGGGTGAGGTCTGCCTGAAAGATATAGTACGGCCGCACCCGGATCCGGAGGAGCCGGTTCATAAGCTCCTTCATAATAGCAGGATCGTCGTTGACCCCCTTAAGGAGCACGGTCTGACATCCCAGGGGGATGCCGGCGTCCGCAAGCAGGGTACAGGCCCTGGCAGCATGAGAGGTTATTTCCTCGGGATGATTGAAATGGGTATTG
>CAZDYX010000105.1:0-9741 GCA_964509775.1 uncultured Desulfobulbia bacterium
TAGAATGGTCCCATCGTCTAGTGGCCTAGGACGTCGGCCTCTCACGCCGAAAACACGGGTTCGACTCCCGTTGGGACCACCAAGGAAAATCGAGGGGTTAGCCTGTATGACTCCCCCCTTTTTCATTTTTCCAAAGGGGGGATAGAGCGCATTGCCCCTACGTCTTTTCTATTTACCTTCCGTCCTGTAGGCTCTGATTTTTGCCAGGTCAAAGGTGTAATCATATAAATGCAGTCCCTTTGAGCTGGCAATTATTTCTCCATCCTCTAATCCAATCTCAGACGCCATATATTCCTTAAGTATCTGGATAGCAGCCAGATTGGATGGAAAACCGGCCCACAAATCCCATGATCTAAAATACAGAGCAAAGTGGAGTTTTCCATCCTTTACTCTCGTGTCGATCAAGCGGAGACATGGCGGATCCTCTGTTCCGCAATCCTCTGGCCTTCCGATCTCCATCGTGGCCTGGTTTGTACCATGCCCTCTCTTATACATCTCTATTACCTTCTCGACCTGTTTAAAACCGAATAATCTTTGACCATAAGTATAAGTTTCATTTGGTTCTACCTTATCGGTCATGAGATACGGAAGATACTGCTCAACGTATTCCGTGGTTGTCGGAGGAGGGATCCCAAGCCCGGGAGGGATATCGGGAATAAGCGGTCTCACACCAGGGTGTTTTACATGAACAGTGATATAATCAAACTCTCTTCTTATAGCCCCTTCGTAACTTCCCTTTGTAATTTTGTAATTATTCCCGACCTCAAGTATCAGGGCTATACATTGAAACCATGCATCGGGCAGATCCCTGGCTTCTATTAGTACTGGTTTTAGATTCATTCTGCTTCTCCCATAGAATTGTTCCTCTTATCCACGGTAAATAGTGACCCCAGCCCTTGTTTTAACAACTCGTTCCGGGTAGTCTGTAAATACTCCATCAACCCCAAGTGACTCCATTAGTACGATATCTTCGGGCTCATTTACGGTAAATACAAATACCTTTAGTCCGCGCTTGTGGGCATCATCGACAAAAACCTTATCAATGAAGTCAATGGATAGGTGCACTGAATAGCATCCCAGTCTCTCAGCGAATGCTGCATTGTCAATGGGGAGACCTACAATAAGTGCACCGGTACGCACCTTAGGGTTGAGCCTCTTAACATTCAACAACTCACGGTGATTAAACGATGACACTAATATATTTTCATAGCTCCACCCTTGCTCGACCTGTTCCTTGATTAAAGATACTACAGGCTCAGTAGTTTGCGATCCCTTCAGTTCTATATTCAAGCCAGCCCTACCATTTACAGAGGTGAATACCTCTTCAAGGGTTGGAATCTTTTGGCCTTTTCCAGCGTTGAGTGAGCACAGGTGTCCGAACGTTTTTTCGCATGTGTACCCAGTACCGTCAGTCGTTCGTTCGAGTCGGTTATCGTGAATAACGACCAAGTGGCCGTCCACAAAGTAGACATCTATCTCTACCCATGAAGCTCCCAGGCTGATAGCTTTCTCTATTGAAAGAAGGGTGTTTTCAGGCTCGTGCCCCATGGCACCGCGATGGCCTATGCAAAGCAGTTCACCTCTCATAGCATACTCTCAAGTAAGGGTAAATAGATAGTTTCTCTAGATAATACCACATAAATACAGGACTTGCAAATATAGATAGCCCATGTGGAAAAGATTTCCTTGTAAAATAAACACACATCTGATAAAAAATTGATCATTTAAGTATAAAAAACAGCTATAAAATAGCCGGAGGTATCCAAAGCAGCAGGAAAGTTCAGGAAAGGAAATTAACAATTACAAAGGTGATAAATCCTCTTCCAGGTATAAGCGATCAGGGAATGACGACATGTAGGATGGTAACCGGACTTATGAACAAAGACCGCGTTGCTGTAGTGATTCCCGTTTACAATCACGAAAGTAAGGTTGTCCAAGTGCTTAGGGAAGCCCTTAAGCTTCATTTGCCCCTGTTTGTTATTGATGACGGATCAACGGATTCCACTTACGACCGCATAAAGGACATGTCGTCTGTCACCATTATCCGACATGGAACTAATAGAGGGAAAGGGGCCGCCATTATGACCGGCTTTGCAGCGGTTGCTCTATCGGCGGACTGGGTGGTTACCATGGATGCCGACGGGCAACATCATCCCGAAAATGCATACAATCTGCTTCATGCCGTCCCTCCTGGCGAAAGGCCTATAATCGTCGGTCAAAGGGAGAAAATGGATCACCGGCATGTGCCGTGGAAGAGCCGTTTCGGCAGGTTGTTTTCCAATTTTTGGGTACGGACATGCGGAGGTCCAAACATCCGTGATACCCAAAGCGGATTCAGGCTGTATCCCTTACCGGAAGCCATGCATCTCAATGTCAGGGCGCGGCGTTTCCAATTTGAGGTTGAAATTCTGGTCAGGGCGAAATGGCAGGGAATTCCCGTTCTGGAGACACCCGTCCGAGTAACGTATGACGCCAAAGATGAAAGGGTCTCTCATTATCGCGGTTTCATTGATTTCTTCCGAAATGCGGGCACCTTCAGTCGTTTGATCTTCGTGAGATTATGTGTATTGCCCTTCATACGAGGGAAATAGGTTTATGCGCAGATACCTCTTGAGATGGCTCCTTGTGATCTTCGTAATTTTAGTTGTCATTGGACTTTTTACGGCCGGGATATACCGTCTGAAATTCGATACCGATCTCCTGGCGTCCCTTCCCCAAAACGATCCCGTTTTGGCCGATGCCCGATACGTCATTACGCATCATCCAATTCAGGACCGTGTGGTTATTGATGTGGGACATCCCGGCATGGACATAGGTGTCCTTGTTCAAGGGGCAGACATAGTTGGGACAAGAATGAGGGATAGCGGCCTTTTCAAGGAGGTGGGGTTCCAACAGATCGCTCAACTGATGCCGGAGTTGATGCGCTATAGCGTAGATCATCTCCCCATCCTTTTCAGCAGGGAAGAACTCGAAGAAAACATCAAACCCCTCCTGGCGCCTGAAAAGGTTTGTCAGACCATGAATGACCATTTTTCTTCTCTGCGTCTTCTTGACAGTATCGGCCAGGCTGGGTTTATCTCCGATGATCCCCTTGCCTTGCGAAGCCTTATTCTGTCTCGTTTATCACATCTTTCACCGGCAAAAGGCGCCCGGATACATAAAGGTCATATAGTCTCACCGGACGGGAGACACATTTTGATCATTGCAAAGCCTTTGATCTCCGGTATGGATACACGGTTTGCAGGACGGGTCACGGCACTGATGGAAGAGATCTCCACAGAACTGCACAAGAAGTATGGTCGGCAGAACGGATTCACGATAACGCCCGTCGGCGCCTATCGCGCTGCCCTTGATAATGAAATCAGCGCCAAACGTAATGTTAAAAGGGCAGTGCTCTTTTCAACCGTTGCCATTGCTATGCTGCTCTTCGTGGGTTTTCCCAGACCCCTGATCGGACTGCTGTCCCTTTTGCCGGCCTTTGCCGGTACCATGGTGGCACTTTTTGTGTATTCTCTTTTTTACCCCTCTGTTTCTATGCTGGCGGTCGGTTTTGGCGGAGCGATTATTTCCTTTACCGTAGATTACGGTATCACCTACCTTCTTTTTCTTGATCGTCCGTACGAAACACGCGGCATGGAAACCACAGCAGAGGTCTGGTCCCTGGGTCTGCTTGCCATGCTGACGACGGCTGTCAGTTTTGCCTTTCTCTCTGTGAGCGGATTCCCCGCTCTGGTGCAGATAGGACAGTTTACCGCTCTGGGAGTGGTATTTACCTATATTTTTGTTCATCTCTTCTTCCCGCTGATATTTCCCGTGATGCCCCCCGCAAAACGGTCTCCCTGCCTGCCGCTGCAGCGTTTCATCAACAAAATCGCATCTTCTCACGGTATTTGGAAAACGTATGCCGCATTGGTTTTCGGGGTTGTCATGTTGTTTTTCGCCAAGCCGGAATTTCATGCCGATCTGAATACCATTAACGCAGTTAGCCAGGAGACGTTAAACGCCGAGAAAACCATTCGGGATGTATGGGGGGACATCTCCAGTAAGGTGTATCTCATGGTTGAAGGACATGATCGGCATGATCTGCAGCAAAAATGCGACCGTACGGCCGATTTGTTAAATCAAGAAGTAGCAGCCGGCCGGCTTTCCCAGGCATTTGTTCCTTCCATGATTTTCCCGGGCGAGGAGGAGGCGCGTAAAAATTTTGCAGCCTGGCAGCAGTTCTGGAATCCTGATCAGATTGCCAGGCTTCGCAAGGTCATGGAAGATACATCACGGCCATTGGGTTTTTCGCCGGCCGCGTTCGATCCGTTTTTTACGTTGCTCGCTAAAAGGGAGATGCGGGGAACAGACATGCCGGAGAGGTTTTACGGCCTTTTCGGCGTATCGGTGGACCAGGATCGGTCTTCCTGGATACAGGTTGCTGCCCTGATACCAGGACCTGCCTATGCGGCAGAGGATTTTTACAGACGTTTCACGGCAACAGGGCTGGCAAGGGTCTTTGACCCCTCCCTGTTCAGTAAACGCCTGGAATCAACCCTCCTGTCCGCCTTTATCAAGATGGCTTCCATCGTGGGAATCATCACGATTTTGACAGCTTTTTTATATTTTCTCGATTGGCAGCTCACCCTGGTCAGCATGGTGCCAACCCTGTTTGCCCTGGTCTGCACCCTAGGCACATTGAATCTCGTAGGCCAGCCCCTGAGTATTCCTACTCTCATGGTATCCGTGGTGGTCATCGGGATGGGAACGGACTATGCCCTTTATCTGGCACGTTCCTACCAGCGTTATCTTGATGAAGATGAGCCTTCTCTGGGACTGATCCGCCTATCCGTTTTTCTTTCCTTTGCCACGACTTTTCTGGGTTTCGGCGTCCTGGCGCTTTCCGACAATGCCATGCTGAAAAGTGCGGGACTGGGACTATCCCTGGGGATTGGCTATTCTTTCCTGGGTGCCGTGACGATTCTACCGCCCATGCTGAAACGGATCTTCGCCCTGAAACCTCCGGCGGATGAGGTGGTTGTAACAGGATCAAAAAGGCACCGGCAGCGTGCGGTCCTGCGGTATCGGCATATGGAGCCCTATCCGAGATTATTTGCCCGCTTCAAGATCATTCTCGACCCCATGTTCCCGCGTCTCGCCGCTTTCCTCAGAAATCCGGGAATCATCATAGATATAGGAACCGGTTATGGCGTGCCGGCTGTATGGCTTTCAGAGTTGTACCCTCGTGCGCGGATCTACGGGATTGAACCGGACCGCAAACGTGTCCGGTTCGCAGCGCAGGCAATGGGAACAAAGGGCGTCGTCGAGATCGGAAGCGCTCCAGCTATACCCGATGTTACCGGGGCGGCCGATGCGGCGCTTCTCCTCGATATAATCCATTTATTGACCGATGATGAGCTCAGCTTGACTTTAAAACGCCTGCACGGAAAGCTCCGTCCGTCCGGTTCTTTGATTATCAGAACGACGATTCCTTCGGAAAAACGCTTTCCCTGGAAGCGATGGATCGAGATGACGAGGAGCCGGATGCATAAAGGCATACCGCACTTTCGTTCGGAGAAGGACATCCTGTCCATCATATCGGAGGCAGGGTTCGAGATTAACTGCCAGGAAATCAGCGCACCGGGCGGGGAAGAGTGGTGGTTCGTAGCCAAGCCGAGTACCAAGGAAGAGGAAATACCTGTACCGGCGCCATGATCAAATGAGGCGGTAACTATTCAGGCATAAAGGCTGAAGGTGGATAGACTGAAGGGGAAAAAACATGTGCGACCACACAAAGCCAAAATCGTTTGGATAACTTGACAGATTGTGGTGTCATAAATGATGATTATTATCCTTCAGCCTTCAGTCTTCAGCCTAAACACCTGAGTAGTTACATGAGGCGATGATGAAGGAAATTTTCTACCGATTTTTAATAGCCCTTTCTAAGCGAATGGGACAGTGGGTGTTCCGGGTTATAGCCTGGGGCATTGCCTCCGGCTATTTTTCCCTTTTCCCGTGCAGGGTGGTCGTAAGCGTTCGATTTTACAAAGCTCTCTTTCCGTCAAGACGATGTTTGTATCATCTCTGGTGCACGTGGAGGCAGTACCACTATTTCACGCACGTATTTCTGGACAGGTTTTTACTGTCCGATAACCATAATATTGTCTATACCCAGGAGGGGTGGGAATACCTTGAGGATGCCGTAAACAGGAAGATCGGCGGCGTTATTCTCATGTCCCATATGGGAAACTGGGAAGTTTCGGCCCATTTACTTCAGTCCAGGGGGAGAAATAATCCGGGGATGAAACTGCTTCTTTACCTGGGACAAAAGCACAAAGAGCAGATTGAGCGTATACAGAAGGAGAGCCTTGTCCAGAGCGGGGTGAAGGTTGTGGCCGTGGAACAGGACGAGGGTTCTCCTTTTGATATTATCGAAGGTATCAACTTTCTGAAGGCGGGCGGACTGGTTTCTCTGACGGGTGATCGTAAATGGCGTGAAGACCAGCGTTCCATACCGGTACGATTCCTGGGACATGAGGCCTTCCTGCCGGAAGCTCCCTTTGTCTTCGCCCTGCTGTCCGGCGCCCCCTTTTTCATCTTTTTTGTATATCAAACAGGCAGACAGACCTACCACGTTAAAATCATGCCACCGGAATATATCAATGCAAAAAAGCGCAGCGACAGACAGGATGCTATAAAAAGGGCGGCGCAAGTCTATGCCGAATGCCTTGAGGATAGCGTACGTCAACATCCCTTTGAATGGTACCATTTTGAACCTTTTCTTGGCCGGAAACTGGAGGAAGAATGCCCGCACAACAATGGTCAAACATAAGATATGTGGACAAAGTGACTGTATGGGGAAGAAATAATTCTACAGGGAAAACCATTGCAGAAGGGAGTGATCTTCGTGTATAAGAAACCAACAGTACGGGTTATGATCGGTTTATCTCTTATTCTGCTCAGCTACGTTATATGCTGGCCTGCTATCGGCGTCCTCGGCGCAATATCCCTCCATACGAAGGAACCCCTGATTCTGATTGTCGGCGGCCCTCTAATGTATGGGGTGTCTCATCTGGTGTTTTTAATCGGCATATATTTTGCCGGTAGAGATTATGCCCTGGCATGTCTGAAACGGGCAAAGAAAGCCTTGAAGGAGAGAAAATGGATGAATTAGTCCGGGAACTGAAAGTTAAAATCGTCGAGACCCTGAACCTCATTGACGTTCTTCCAAAGGATATAGATGAAGATGCCCAACTCATCGGAGGCGATATCGGGCTGGATTCCATTGATGTCCTGGAACTGGTCATGATGCTTGATAAAGATTATGGTGTAAAGATTGACAGCAAGGAAATCGGTGTCAAAGTCTTTGCCTCCGTTAGGGCTTTGGCGGAGTATGTCCATCGTAACTGCTCAGGTAGATAGACCGTAGGCTTTTAGACTGTGCGGTTGCCTTCAGCCTTCAGCCTTCAGCCTAAACACATGAGTAATCATCGTTCGGAGAAAATCAATTGAGCGGCACAGGTATTTTTATTACAGGGATGGGGATCATAAGCCCCGTCGGGCAAGGCATAGGCGATACGATAGAAGCCGTCAGAAAAGCCGCGGGGGGGATTAAACCGCTTCGTCTTTTCCCGACCTTCCACACCCCGCCCTTGCCTGTCGGTGAGATCGGTTTGTTCTCATCTGTAGAGCCTGTCCCCCGAACCCATGCCCTTGCGCTTATTGCCGCCGAAGAGGCGATGAAAGCCGCCGACGGTGCACCGGATGCTGTGGTCATCGGCGTGACGACAGGAGGAATGTCCCTTACGGAGGAGCTTTTAAAGCGCGGCGAAGGCGATGCAAAACGGTATGAATGCCACTCGACCGCCTCCGTTGCAGAGTATGTCGCCCGTCATGTGGGCTGCACAGGGCCGGTGCTAACGGTATCTACGGCATGTTCCTCGGGAAGCGTGGCTCTGGAAATCGCCATGGCAATGCTTCGCTGCGGCAAGGCGAAGCGGGTCCTGGCCGGCGGCGCCGATGCCATCTGCCGATTGACCTATCACGGTTTTCACTCCCTTCAGTTGGTTGATCCGGAGGGTGCCCGGCCTTTTGACAAAAACAGACGCGGAATGTCGGTAGGTGAAGGGGCAGCCATGCTGCTGCTGACTGCCGCCGAAACCCCGCCTGGAAACGCTGTTACCGAACTTCTCGGGGCCGGTTTGTCCTGTGATGCCTATCACCCCGCTTCACCACATCCTGAAGGCGCCGGGGCGCTGCACGCTATGGAAGAGGCGCTGGCCGATGCCGGCATAACGCCTTCGGACATAGATTATATACATCTGCACGGTACAGGAACAATAGATAACGATATCGCCGAAGCAAAGGCCATACGCGCCCTGTTCAAAAGCTGTCCGATTCCCCCCCTGTCTTCCATAAAAGGATCCTTCGGGCATTCTCTTGCGGCAGCCGGGGCTGTGGGCGCCGTCGTGTCCGCTTTAAGCATTGTCCACGGCATCATCCCTGCCAATACGGGCTTTCATGATCCCGATCCAGACTTAGACCTGGTCCCCGTTGATGCGCCGCTGGCGGCGGATGTGAACGCAGTCCTTGCCAATTCTTTCGGTTTCGGCGGGAACAACGCCGTCCTCGTTCTCGGCCATCCGAAACGACGGAGGGACGCAGAACCTCCGTTTTACGCCGTCCGACCCACACCGTTTTCCGTTCTCGGAAGCGCCTGTCTCACCGCTGCCGGCGGCGCAGAACAGACAATGGAGCGTCTGCGTCATGCCGAGGGGTTAAGAGGCATCGTTCCCCCTTCCGATATATTGCAGCCTCTCTCTGAGAAATCCGTCCGCCGCCTGAAGCGTTTTTCCCGCATGGTCTTGTCCCTGGCCGTTTCGGCCTGTAAAAATTCCGCAACAGCCGGCCCACCGACATCGGTCTTCCTGGGAACCGGCTGGGGAGGGCTTTCTGAGACTCATGATTTTCTGACAAAACTCTTTGCCTCGGACGAACAGTTTACCAGCCCGACGGATTTTATCGGGTCCGTGCACAACGCCGCCGCAGGCCATGTGGCTATCCATTTCCAAGCCACCGGGCCAAACGTGACAGCCACAGGCGGCGATTGCGCCTTTGAGCAGGCCTTGTTTGAGGCAAGCCTCCTGGCTCATGATGGCGATAATCCGCTTCTTGTGATCGGCGCAGATGAATACCACGAAACATTATCCCCTCTCTTCGATGCCTCTGTGGCGCCGACCGGGACGCCTTCAGACGGAGGGGGGGCTCTTTACCTCAAACCGGCGACGGCGACATCCCCATGCCGGATATACCCCTCTTTTATGGCTTACTCCGGCAATAACGGTCGGATCATTCCGGCGCTGATCCGTGAACTGGGGGGAGACAAAAGGATCAGGGAGCGATTCGGGGCCATTCTGGCGGGGATTCCCGCCGCACAGAGGGAAAAGGGAAAGGGGCAACTGGATGATTTCCTCTCCATGACGGGATACCCCCATCCCGTTATTGATTATCGCCTGCACATCGGTGAATTTGCCTCGGCGTCGGCTGTCGCTGCGGTACTGGGGGTCTTGTTTGTACAAGCCGGTGAAATACCGGAAAATCTCTGTCATCAAAAGGCTGCGCCATTGCTGGGGCGGGGCGTTCTCGTTCTGGGATTCGGCAGTTACATCACGGCAGTGGAGATTTTGCCATGATAAGGGAAAGACAGACGCCGGGAGATGTCCTGATCATCGGTTCCGGCGTCGGCGGTTTGACGGCCGG
>CAZDYX010000106.1:0-9722 GCA_964509775.1 uncultured Desulfobulbia bacterium
GAGACGGGAGACGACTTCAACCTCAGCCCAACGCAAAAAAACCGGCCGGTTCAGGCCAACTGTTCCGGAATCCGCTGCATATCATATGGAAAAAACCTTGGCTGTTCTTAACAAATTGGAATCGGAAGGGCTCATCGGACGCTACGCCATTGCCGGAGCTATAGCCGCCACTCGCTACATCGAACCTGTCCAGACCTATGACTTGGATATCTTTGTAATGCTTCAGCCATCGCTATCAGGCTTGACTTCCATCTCACCAATATATGCCTATCTAACACAACGTGGCTATATGCCTCATGGAGAATGCATTATGGTCGAAGGTTGGCCGGTGCAGTTTCTTCCTGTCTACAATCAGTTGACTGAGGAGGCGTTAGAGCAGGCAATTGAGGTGAAATTTGGGGCAACGCCTACCCGCATTCTCAGCGCTGAATATCTGGCCGCGATTATGTTGCAAACAGGACGCCCGAAAGACCACGCGCGTTTGATTCAATTTTTTGAATTCGATACGCTGGACCTGACAGTTCTGGAAGATATCGTGGGACGTCATAGGCTAAAAGAAAATCTGGCGACCTTTCGAAAACGTTTTTTGTAAATGAGTACGATTGACAAAGAATGGCCTATGAAATCATCTTATCCTGACATCTCTGGCGTCCTTTCCTCGAAAGCACAGCGCCGAAAGACACTTGCGGCATTGACATGGGAAGAGAAGGTGGCAATTGTTGAGCTGATGCGACAACTGCTGCCCAAGGGAATGTGGAAAAATAGCGTCACAGACAAAAAACAGCCAGGTCAGGCTTGACATTGAACCCTTGAACCGGGAACGCATGAACCATGCCCGATTTTGTCTTTTACCTTCAGTGGCAAGCCTTCAGTCTTTCCACCCGAGTAGTTATGCCTATTATTCCAAAACGGCTATAAGGGAATGGGGGTATCCGTGGGAAACGGCATGGGGTAACCGGACCGGGGCGCAGGTACAGGAAAAGAGGGCCGAGAGGGTTATGTCGGGATAGAGGAAGAAGGTCAGCATACCCCTTTTGTCCGGATGGGTCGGAAAACTGTCCGTGATGAGCTGGGTAAATCGGGTGGATCGCTCCTGGGAGGTCTGGTCGTTAGGATATTCGGTTGGATGGGTCTTTTTCCCCGAGGCCAAGGCCAGCAGGTCCGTTTCGATGGCAGTGATGATCGTTTGCGCGGATCTGCGAAAGGCTTCATGCCGAGCCACGAAATCGGCATCCTCCATCGTCTCTATAAAGGGCAGGGTGAGGCTGAGAACGGGGATGGACGTTCGTTTAAAAAATTTATCGGCAATGTCGGCCAGGATAAGTTGCGCCTCCTTCTGATTGGTGAGGAGGACAAAATGGTCACTTTTTTGGGGATCGGCAAGGAACAGGCGTCCCCAGTATTTTACCCTCTGCTCAAGGCCGAAAGAGGAGGTCGTATCCTCCATGCCCATGGAGTTATACTGGTGGAGTTCTTCTTCTAGTTCATCCTCGCCGGCGAGGTTTTTGATCAATTGGGCCTCTCGGACCCCCACGGTCAGGAGTTGCCGTCGCACCTCTTCATCTTCCTCATCGAGGATCTCGGCAAGCCGGAGGAATATCCGTTCCTCCCAGAGCGATTTTTGTTCCCTGAAGGTCTGCGGGGTGCCGACCTTCAGCAATTTCGCCCTCAAGGACCAGGTGGACGTTTCATCCTGGTCTTTTAGGCCATCCAGGTTCAACGATTGCATATAGGCCGCATGGTATTCATCCTTGTGGGCCTTTAAATCCTTGATGACCTGAAGAAAAAGGCCGTAATCCTCCCCGAGGGGAAGGGGGGCGTAACCGGTCACCAACTTCTTTTCGCGAAGCAGATCAAAATTGACCTTTGCCGGTCCTTCACAAGGCTGGTACAATAGGAGCCGCTCAAAAAAGAGCAGGGATTCGCGGACAAAATTACCCGCTAAATATGTCTGCGGAAAGGCGAGCGCGCTTAAACCGTTTATAGCGATCATGTCATTCAATGCATATCCTCAAGATTGTAAAAGACAAATTCTCACTACTCTTACTGATCGTCTTTTTTTTGCTTTGTAATGGATGGTTTTCTCCGGCAGGTTGGATAGATTCCCTCCTGCGAACGTTCATCCATATTGTGAAGCTTGCCCCCTTTGGCATCGGCCTCACCCTGGTTATTGTCTCCATTCTCCGGAGGATCACCCGCGAACGCCCAGGAATGGAGCAGGTGATCCGGATTTATCTCGCCATCAGCATTGTGGTTGGCTTTTTTTTCGGCCTCTATGACCACCTGGGCAAAAATCAATAGTGATAGGGTTATTGGTCCGAGACCTCGGGGCTTACGGTAACGGGATATTTGCCTTTGAGCTCGGCCTGATGTTTATCGATGGCCGTCTTTTGTTTTTTCCCTTTTATGATGGCATCGATCTTTTCGGCGGCATCCGCCAGGGTTTGCTGGGTTTCCGGGGTCTTTTCGTTCACCTTGATCAGGTGAAAGCCGAATTTTGTCCGCACCGGCTCGCTGACTTGGCCTACCGGCGTGGCAAAGGCCGCCTTTTCAAACTCCGGGACCATCCGGCCGCGGCCAAAAGGAGCCAGATTGCCGCCATTCGTTTTAGATCCTGGATCATCCGAATAGGTCTTGGCCAGCTCGGCAAACGATTCATTCTTTTTTATTTTCTCCTGAACTTCCTTTACAATGCCTTGGGCCTTGGTCTCTTCTTCCGGGGTGGGTTTTTCCGGCAGGTTAATCAGGATGTGCTGCGCACTCACCTCTTCGGGCTTCATAAATTCCTGTTTGTGCTGCTGAAAATATTCTTCCCGTTCCGCCGGTAAGACCTCCATGTCCTTGGCCAGCTTCTCCTTGGCGGCCATGGCCAGAACACTGTGGCGCATGTCTGCGAGTTTCAACTGGATATCCGGTGTTTTTTCAAGGCCCTGGGCCTCAGCGTCTTTGGCCCACAGGATCATTTCCACCCAGGCATTGATCAGTTGACCACGCATCGAGGGATTATTTTTGAGCATCTCCTGAACCTGGGGCGGGAGCATGGTAATGCGGGCATTGAGTTTTTCCTCGGTGAGCTGTTCATTACCGACCTGGGCAACCACCTGATTTTTCCCGGATTCGGCAAAAATCGGGGAGGCGCAGGCCAGCAATAAGGTACCAATCAATAACACATGTAATAACACACGACCTTTTTTCATTCATTTTCTCCTTTGTAAAAAAGTTATAGAAAAGTCTGATCCGTGCGGGATCAGCGAATAATGGAATCCTCCTTATGATAACCGGAAGAAACCGTGGTGTTGGGCATAACCATAGAGCGGCGGGCAACAAGGGCTCCGGGATTGGTCACGGAATTACAGCCGGTCTGGACATCGTCGGCCAATATGGCACCCAGTTTTTTCATCCCGGTATCGAGAGGGCCTTCCAGGGTCCGGATGCATATGGTTCCCGGCTGGAATTTGAGGTTGGCAAGTTTGGTTCCGGCCCCGAGATTCACGCGGTTTCCTATGATGCTGTCTCCCAGATAGGCAAAATGGCCGGCCTTGGCGTCATCAAGAAGGATGCTGTGCTTAACCTCGGTAACATGGCCGACCACGCACCGGTTGCCGATCAGGCAGTCACCCCTGATGTAGGCTCCCTGTCGCACCTCGCTCTGATCCCCGATGCTCACCGGCCCCCTTATAAAGGCACCGGATTCGATGAGTATCCCTTTTCCCAAGTGAATTTTTTCCCCGCAAAGCACGGCGCCGGCCATAATAACCGAGGCCCCGGAAAGCCGTTCGTCATCCCGGAAGACCTCAAGTTTTCCCTTGGTTGCATCGCCCACAATAAGCCGAATCCCCTTACCCTTGGCGGGAAAGATCTCATCCTCAAAGAGGACGAAGGTGGTGGTTAGGGGCTCATTTAAGATTATTTTTTTGGATAATGCCGGATAATGCTGATCGATTAGGTACGGGTGTAAGCCCTTGAGGGCTTCCCAGGCATATTTAGCAGCATGAAAAAGGGAGGCATGGGCAAAGGAGTTTAAGGTAAAAAAATCTTCCGAAAATAGCATCTGTCTACTCTATTGGGTCTGCTGTCGGCATGTTCATTTCAGGAGTCTTAACCAAGGACAGGGCATTGTCAAGCAAGAAGATCAACCGTTCCAGGCCTTCTCCGGTTTTGGCCGAAAAAAGCACCCGTTTTTCCGGGGGATTGGCAAAATGGGTGTCCAGGATGCGGGCGTGGGCGTTCTGTTCGTTTTTCGAGAGCTTGTCCATCTTGGTATAGACCAGGAGAACAGTACGGTTGTTCATGCGCAGCCAGTTCACTGTCTCGGTATCAAGAATCTTGGGCTCATGACGAAGGTCAATAATGACCACGACACAACACAATGTCTTCCGTAAACGCAGGTATTCTTCGATTAATCCCTGCCACTTTTCTCGTGTTTGTTTTGATACCCGAGCAAAACCATAGCCTGGTAGATCAACAAGGTAGACGCCTCCCCCGGCAAGGTAGAAATTGAGGCTTCTTGTTTTTCCCGGATGGGCGCTCACATGGACGAGTTTTTTGCGGTTGACCAGCCGGTTGATCAACGATGACTTGCCCACATTGGAACGGCCGGCAAAGGCTATTTCCGGATAGTCGGGGGGGAAAAGCTGGGAGATTTCAAAAACACTTCGTACAAAGGCTGCATTGTTGAAATTGGCCGACACCTCAAATAACCTTGTTCAGAGAGTATTCTATGATTCCTTCCGCGCCATCCCTAAGAAGTTGAGGAATGATGTCCCGAACCTTATGTGCGGAAACAACGGTTTCCACCGAGTACCAATCCTTCTGATAAAGATTGGACACGGTAGGGGCGTTGAGGCTGGGAAGATGTAGAATGATATCTTTAAGCTTGGGGCCTGGCACATTCATCTTGAGCCCCACCATACGGTCGGCCTTGAGTGCACCCTTAAGAAGGAGCGCAATGTTCTGAATCTTTTCCCGTTTCCATTGATCCTCCCAGGAGAATTTGTTGGCAATGAGCTGGGTATTGGAAATAAGCAGTTCATGGACGATCTTGAGTCCATGGGCCCTGATGGTGGTCTCGGTCTCGGTGACCTCGACAATTGCATCGGCAAGTCCTGATGCCACCTTGGCCTCGGTTGCACCCCATGAAAATTCGATCCGGACCTTGATATTACGCTCCTGGAAATACCGGCTGGTAAAGTTTACCAGTTCGGTCGCAATCTTTTTGCCTTCCAGATCCTCAAGCCTGGTGATGGTGGAATCTGACGGGACCGCCAAGACCCAGCGGGTGGGTCTCTTGCTTACCTTGGAATAATTGAGGTTTTCCACCACCTGCACATCAGAGTTGTTTTCGAGCACCCAGTCCTTGCCCGTGATGCCGGCATCCAGGGTGCCACTCTCGACATATCTCGACATCTCCTGGGCCCGGCAGATGCTTAAGGCAAGCTCAGGGTCGTCAATCTCCGGGAAATAACTGCGATGCGAAAGGTTGATACGCCAACCCGATTTTTCAAAAAGCTCTATGGTCGCCTTCTCTAAGCTTCCTTTGGGAATTCCTATCTTTAAGACCTTCACTTTTTGTATACCTCCCCTGGGTCGAACACCCGCGTATCCTTGATGGAAAGATCTCCACCCTCTTCGAGCCGACGGAAAAAACAACTGCGATAGCCCTCGTGGCAAGTCGCTCCCCCAAGCTGTTCCACCTTGAACACCACGGTGTCGGAGTCACAGTCCACCAGAATCTCCTTTACCACCTGATAATGGCCGGAGGTTTCACCCTTCAACCACAGTTTGTTCCTGGAGCGGCTCCAATAGTGGGCCTTCCCTGTTGTCAGGGTTTTATTCCATGCCTCGTCATTGATATAGGCGAGCATAAGGATTTCGCCCGTGTTTGCCTCTTGGGCAATGGCCGGCAACAGACCGTTGCCTTTATCAAACCGTAGCAACTCCTTTCCCTTATTCCTTTGAGACTCTTCGCGGTCCAGAAAATGAATCATACATTGCATTCTGTATTTACAATATTCTTCCGGATGGCGGCATTTAGAGGCCGGTGCCCCCATTGTCTCTTTATATTTTTCGCAAACAAGTTCAATCTTCATCATGGAGATAGAGGGGCTTTGCTCCCGGCAAGGGTTATTCGTGGCTGTTTTGATCCATAAGCTCATTAAATTTGCTGTAAAATTCTTTTACTTAAAACGGCTTAAGAAGAAAATTACGAGCCCCGGCCCGTATCGCCTCTTCCTTTCCGTACCGATCGTGAAACGCGGTCATAATCAAGATCGGAAGGTCAGGATGGAGTCTGGAAAGTTGCTGGGTGAGAATGATCCCCCCCATCTCCGGCATAACTATATCTGTTATAACCGCATCAAACGCCTCGAATCTCATTTTTTCAAGGGCCTCGACCCCGTTGCCGGCATTTTCACAATGATGACCTTTCATGGCCAACAGCCCGAGGAGAAAGTCCCTGGTTATCTGATCGTCATCCACCACCAGGATTTTATACCTTATCTCTTGCATGGCAATTATTCCGTAATGAAAAGGAAAGACCGAACGATGAGAAAGAACCGATGAAAGATTTTTTAGTTCATGCAGAAGGATTTGTCCATCAAAATTATTAAAAGCGGGATGGCAGGTGATCATGCGCGACCTTCCAAAATTTCCTTCAGGTTTCTCAAGGTGGAGTGAAGTTGTCTTTCCAGGAGGATGCCGATGATGGATTGGGCCATTTGGAAATAGCCGGCGGGTTCCACCTCCCCGAAGGCGGAAATACGGGTAAATCCATCAACTTCTTCTAAAAGGAAGCCTCCTTTGATGAAAAAAGGACTGTTGGTGCTCTCGAACAAATATCTGCTGTGGGGTTTGTATTCCGTGATCTTCCCCGTGGTCTCAACTGTCTGTCCAAGCGCCTGGAAGCAATAACGATAGGTGGTTCCTTGCCTCATCGGCCCTTTCGAGGTAAGCGCTGCCTCCACTACAAATGGTTGCCATCGTGAAAAGTTGCCTGGCTCGGCGATAAAAGAAAAAACCTCCATGATGGGACGACGAATGAAGATGCGTACTGTTTTCTTGATTGCTGCCATCGTTGAAATTACCCGCTTTGGTTTTAGTTCCAGAGAACATCCTGCATCTTAACGTCATTAAAGGGCAGGGTGCAAGAAGTTAACAAGGCCGTAATTTTTCTTATAGGTTGACATATTATTCTATTTTTTTTAACGTGTTAATTAATATCTGTCGGCCTCGCAAAAAGATGCTTTGCTGGCGTGGCAAGGGCAGACATTGGAAACGTCTGGGTTCTCGGATTTTTTGTAACTACTCAGGATTCAGAATTCAGGAGTCAGAATTCAGAATACAACATGTTGAAAACATTACCGTATTCAAGATTATTACCGACAAGTCTTGAAATGTCCTTGCCGGCTTCCGCATTCTGACTCCTGACTCCTGAATTCTTGCTCCCGATACCTGAGTAGTTACGATTTTTTTAACATATTATTGCCCGGCAAGGTAAAAATGGTTCTCTTGTGGTTGCCTTGAAAAGAATGTCATGGGCGGGAAGAATTGAGCGGTGAGGAGTCAAACCAGAGGATCTGAAAAGCTTGTTTCCCAGAACAAGAAGGCCCGTCGTGATTATTTTATCGATACGGTTTACGAGGCGGGAATGGTGTTAACAGGACCGGAGGTAAAGTCAATCCGCGGCGGCCGGGTTAACTTGAGTGATGGATATGCGATGATTAAGAAGGACGAGGTCTTTCTTTATAATGTCCATATTTCTCCTTACTCGCATGCCACCCATGAACTGCCGGATCCCCTACGGTCGAGAAAGCTGCTCCTCAAGCGGCGGGAAATTGATAAACTGACCGTAAAAACAAAAGAAAAAGGGCTTGCCTTAGTTCCACTTAAAATTTATTTTAATGATAAGGGAAAGGCAAAACTTGAATTGGCCCTAGTCCGAGGGAAAAAGCTCTATGACAAACGGGCTGATATTAAAAAGAAAGAAACGTTACGGGAAATTGACCGTTCCTATAAGAAAGGAAGTTTCTAAAAGAGGTAGATCTCATCACGAATAACATATAATTAAGGGGGCGAAACGGGTTCGACGGGGATATAGAAGCTCAAGTTGCATGTCGAGGTTCTGCGTGCTCGTAAAACAAGCAGAAAACAATAGTCGCCAACGACTACGACTACGCCCTAGCAGCGTAAACGCTGCTAGCGCCTCACTGGTTTTTTCTCACGGAACCAGGCGAGGTGTCGACTTCAGTGAGATGGTTTCCAATCCGTGCCTACCAGATTGGAAATGAGACTTAGTAGGATAGTGCTGTAGATACCTGGCCAAGGAGGGATCTACAGAGCGAAAATTTAAAACCGTGGATAAACATGTAGACGCTTGAGGGGAGTATTTTCGGACGCGGGTTCAACTCCCGCCGCCTCCACCATTTGATAATCCGACAACATCCAACAAAGTCCATAACCCCGAATCCTAACAAGGATTTCGGGGTTTTTGGTTTCCAGTGATGTCTGACAAAATCCATTGACAGCCAGCCAATAGAATCCCGCGGGGCCATTGAGACGGCGCACCGGGTAAAGCAGATATGCGGGCAAGTTTTCCGCTATGCAATCGCCACGGGCAGAGCGGAGCGTGATCCGAGCGGCGATCTTCGCGGCGCCTTGTCCCCTTCAAAGCCAAAATCGATGGCCACGATCACCAATCCGAAGCAAGTTGGCGAGTTGATGCAGGCCTGGGCGGATTACTTGGACGGCCTGAAAGCAGGTGGGGAGATCATATCACTTCGGGCTGCATCGATGGGTTAACGATCGGAACCTAGGAGAAACACCATGAACGTACAATACGTTACCAATGAAAAAGGAAAGAGGATTGCTGTTCTTCTACCCATTGACCAGTGGCAGACAATTCTTGAGGAACTGGGGGTGTACGGCAGCGACGAGGAAACAGCCGAAATCCTGGCGGACACGGCCTTTCTCGCAAGCATTGCCAAGGGACGGGAACAGGCCCGGAAGCGAGAGGGGCGGCCTCTTCATGAGGTAGAGGTGTGAATCCTTGGCAGGTCCTTTTGACACCTGAGGCCGAGCGTCTCTTACAGAAAATCCAAGACCGGCGTATTCGGAAGGCTATCAAGGACCGGGCTTGCGGCTGGCGAATGATCCAGAAAAGCAGGGAAAGCCGTTATCTGGAGACCCTTGCAGGCTTGCGAAGCGTTCGAGCTGTGGGGCAACGATACCGCATAGTGTACGAACTGAACGAAGCACACCGGGAAGTCTGGGTTGTCGCTGTGGGCATCCGGCGCAAGGGTGCCCGCGATGACGTGTACGAACGGCTCAAGAAGCATTGACTTCGGACCGGCTAGGATGGCCCCCGAAAACCATGTTAAAAACATGTTCAACTTCATTAGGATCGCTCCGCGGCTACACGCGCACATTGGGGCCATTAAATCAAGATAAGGCCTTTTAGGCCGCTTCAAGCCGTTTTTTCGATTGGCCCTGATTCGGAGACATCAGGCCGTTGTGCTCATACCACGAAACGTTTCGGACGATAAGGCTGGGGACGAATCAGGGCTTTTTTATCACATTTGTCGGAAGGATTCGGTTAGTTTTGGTATCCTCTGAAACTCCCTTATGAAGTTTTTCCAATACCTGCAAGGGCTTCTTCTTGATAAGGTAGATGCAGATGTTGGTGTCCAGCATGTAGCGCATCAGAGATCCTCGCGTTGATCCATTGG
>CAZDYX010000107.1:0-9683 GCA_964509775.1 uncultured Desulfobulbia bacterium
CGTTGTGGTTGTTTGGGCGGGTTTGAAACCCGCCCCTACAGGTAGACCAACAAACTTGGGTGAACGATTACCCTAACCTTGAACCCTTGAACCTGGAACGTTGAACCATGCCAGAAAATGGAGGAGGTGTAATATGACCCTATTGACCGGGAAAAATGCCTTGATATGCGGGGTTACCAACAAGACCAGTATTGGCTCGGGCCCTTCATGCCCAAGGAGCCAACCTCGCCTTTACCTGCGTTGAAAACAATGTCCGCCGGCTCAAGAAATTGGCGCCCCAGGTGAACTCGGATATTATTGTTCCCTGTGACGTCCGGAGCGATGAAGATATCGAAAACGCATTTAACACCGTGGGAAATGCGTTTTCCGGCAGGCTTGACATCCTGGTGCATGCCATTGCCTACGCCCACATAGACGATCTGGGTGGCGAGTTTATCCATATATCCCGGGAGGGTTGGAACCTTGCCCTGGAGATCAGCGCCTTTTCGCTGGTGGCCATGGCCCGCCGGGCACGGCCCTTGATGAATGCCGCCGGCGGCGGTTCCATCTTTGCCCTTACATTTGTCGGGGGGAAAAGGGTGGTGCCCGGCTACAATATAATGGGAGTGGCCAAGGCGGCCCTGGATATGTCGGTACGTTACCTGGCCTATGACCTTGGGCCGGAAAACATCCGGGTGAACGCCATCTCGGCAGGGCCCATCTCTACCCCTTCTTCCTTGGCCGTTGAGGACTTCGGCAGTGCCTTACGCCTGGTGGAAAACACTTCACCCCTGCTTCGAAACATCACCCTGGAGGATTTGGGGGGAACGGCGGTTTATCTTGCCTCTGACCTTTCCCGATCAGTCACTGGAGAGACAATCTATGTCGATTCAGGTATATACATCTTGAGTGCGCCATCCAAGCCACGGCGCTGAGTCTCATCCTTGCCGCGCATGTTTCTCCAAAAGCCTTTCAGACATCCAGTCTACCAGCCGATAGGGGATGAATTTGGTGATAAAAAAACTAAGATAGGCATGAGGGCCTATAAAATAGCGAATCTTCATCCGTCTGCTTTCCAGGGCGCGAAGAACGACCCTGGCCGCACGTTCGGAAGGAATGGCATGCCTGCCGAGTTCCTGTATCGCCCTTTGACCGGCCGTAAACCTGCGGCCATACATTTCATGGGCCTCAGGAGGGTAGTCCGAGGACAACTTAATCGCTGTCTGCATGCCTCTTTCCCAGATGTCGGTCGCAATAGCGCCCGGCTCGACAACCGCAACCGGGATTTTCCATGGCCGCAATTCCCGGCGCAGGGCATGGGTTAGGCACTCAACAGCAACCTTGGTACTGATATATGGTCCCAGAAAGGGAGGGAAGAACCTCCATCCGGCAGTTCCTATGTTGAGGATACGACCATGCCCCTTTCTGATCAAGGGCAGGAACGCCTGGGTCACTGCTATATGGCCGAGGAGATTCACTTCTAATTGATATCGGAAGCTGTCCAGGGGGACAAACTCCAGGGGGCCGGCGACGACCATGCCGGCGTTGTTCACTAACCCGGCCAGACCCTGTTTCGGACCCAATACCCTGGTCACCATTTGCAGCGCCGAGGCAATATGCCCTTGATTTGTGATGTCTAAGATTACGGGCGTAAGCCTTTCAGATGCCTCAATACGCAGGCCTTCACCTGCCTGCTGTTTGCGCACCCCGGCAAATACCCGATACCCGGAACGGTCCAACAGGAGGGCCGTGGCCCTGCCTATTCCGGTGGAAGCACCTGTTATTAAAACGCTTCCCTTGTTTTGCTCAACCATATGCCCCCCAACGCATTCTAGATTCTTCTTAAAAATGATAATGTAATCAAAAAAAAGGAGAATGTACATGACAACACCCAATAAAGGTACAATACTTGTAACCGGTGCAGGAACGGGTATCGGCAAGGCATTGGCCCTGCGTCTGGACAGAGCCGGTTATCATGTGTTTGCGGGTGTACTCCGGGCCAAGGAAGGAGATCGTCTACGGGCAGAGTCCTCATGCCTGCTGACCCCTCTTATCCTTGACATTACCGATCAGGGACATATTTCCCAGGCACTTGAGGCAGTAAAGAGCTCGCTGGACCCGAACCAGGGCCTCTTGGGTCTCGTCAACAATGCCGCCTCCATAGTTCTGGGACCCCTCGAATTCGTTCCGCTCGACCAATTACGGCGCCAGTTCGAGGTGAATATTATCGGCCAAATTGCTGTCACCCAGGCCTTTCTCGATCTGATACGAAAGGGCCATGGACGTATCATTAATATCGGCACCGCAGGATGGTCTCTGTCGTTTCCTTTTCTTGGGCCTTATACTGCGTCAAAGGCGGCCATTGCGGTCATGACCAACACCCTGCGGCGGGAATTACAGCCATGGCGTATTCCGGTATTGCTTGTTGAGCCGGGAGTCACCGCAACCCCCATGTGGGAAGATGGCTTTACCGCGGCCGACAAGCTGACAACAAGCTGGACCGCTGGGAATCAGTTGATCTATTCCCACACCTTTGCCATCGGCTTTGAAATAATCAAAAAGTTGTACCGCCGAGCTATGCCTGCTGAAACGGCAGCCGAGGTTATTCATCATGCCCTCGAAGCCTCCCGTCCAAAACTCCATTATAGCATCGGCCTTCACGCACAACTGGGAGCCGTTGCGGGCAAACTGCTCCCTCAACGTTTCATTGACTGGGTGAACTCGCGGGTTATGGTATAATAGTTTTAAAAATCAACATCAACAGCCAACCCCCACCCCAGTTTTTGTGTCGAGTCCATTGACGTAGGACGATGGAAAGAATAAATTACCGTAACTACTCAGGTTGATAGTCTGTAGGTGTTAAGGTAATGTCATTGACTTAAGATAACTCCCCCTAATAGACTACAGACTAAACAACCTGAGTAGTTACAAATTACCTTGAAGATCCAAAAACATTAAGGAGCACACCCAGATGACTGCATGGTTCAAAATCGGTTTACGAAATCTGGTGAAAAACCGACGCCGGTCAATCGTGACCATTCTCGCAATATCATTGGGATTTGCGGCGGTAAATTTGTTTGGCGGTTTTACCACGTACATGTATACCGCCAACCGCGACGGTTCTATTTATTCCGCCTATATGGGACATATAGCCATCTTCAAAAAGGGCATAACAGAGAGAAGGGTGAAAGACCCGTCGAAAAGTCTGTTAACGCCCGCAGAGCTTGACACCATTCGCAAGACCTGCGAAAGGATACCGGGCATAATTCTTGTCACCCCTCAGTTGAGAGTCACTGGTCTGCTTTCTAATGGAAGGGTCTCTACCATTTTTGCGGCCCAAGCCCTGATGCCTTCTTCGATAGATGTGTTTGCCAAAATGACCAAAATTAACATCTTAAACGACTTTGAGGGCCAAAAAATGCGCGATGACGACATCTATGGCGTAGCCTTATCAAAAGGAATAGCGCAGGCGCTGGAACTTAACATCGGTTCTGACGCCGTGGCGATGGCGAACACCGCAGACGGGCAGATGAATGCATTGGATTTGAAGGTCGTCCAGATATTTGACGCCCCCACCAACGCGATGAACGATAAGATGATTCGGCTACCCCTGGAATTTGCCCAGACATTGTATGACACCCAGGGTGCGCACGCGATGGTTATTCTGCTCGAAAGAACCGAGGATACCCAAGCCATCCGCAATCAGTTACAGACCGCTCTTACCCAGCAGGGTGTTGATTTTGATATCAAGACATGGGATGAGCTCAGCGAATGGTACACCAAGGTAAAAGACATGTTCGATATCATCTTTCTTTTTCTGTTCATTATTGTCTTTGTTATCGTAACGATGAGCGTCATCAATACCATGAGTATCACGGTTCTTGAAAGGACCAGAGAAATTGGAACCTTGCGGGCATTAGGTCTGAAACGGAGAGGTGTAATCTCCCTTTTCGCCATTGAAAGTTGCCTGTTGGGTATCGGCGGCATTCTTGGGGGCATGTTATTGTGCCTGCTGGGATGGTTCTTGATTTACTATTTCAAAATAACGTGGATCCCCCCTGGAATCTCAACCCGGATCCCTTTGCAGATTAATTTTACCGCCGCATTCCTGATTAACAGCACTATTTTTCTAATGACATTATGTCTCATAGCCTCATTGATTCCCACTCGGAGGGCTGCACGTCAAAACATCATCGATTCGCTGGGACATGTCTGAGATCCAGAAACAACTCCCTGGAAGCCAACGGGCAAATAGTTTACTATGTATTTTGATTTTCGTACTTTTTTTCGTGTCGTCTACTTGTCTTTCTTTAAATCGAGAAATACCTCGCCCCCTCTCACCTTCAGGAGGTTCATATTCTTAATCGTTTTTTTTATCGGCTTCCCTATTACCCAGTTCTTCCATAAGATTTGTTTCTGCCTTGACGATATTTTTTTTCCGGCCTGGCGAAAGATCTCTCTCGAACCGCCGGTTTTCATCGTTGGGAATCCTAGAAGCGGGACCACGTTCATGCATCGGATCCTAGCCTTGGATGAGGAGAAATTTTTCTATTTTCGAACCTGGGAAATTATGTTTCCCGCCATAATCCAAAAAAAATTCTTATCGTTTCTGGGACGCATCGACCAAAGGCTGGGCGGAATCGGGGGAAAAACCATCCGGAACATCGAGGCAAAACGGCTAAAACATTTTAACAAAATGCATCAAACCGGCCTTTTTTTTCCTGAAGAGTGTGAACTGCTCCTGATTCATATTTTTTCCAGCTACAACATCCTCTTTTATTTTCCGGTTGCCGAACTCAACTGGTTTCATCGCTTTGATATTTCCTGCCCTCCGGCGGACCGAAAACGTATCATGACGTTTTATCGGGAATGTGTTAAAAGACAGGCCTTCTTCAAAGGTAATAAGGGACGCCTTTTATCCAAAAGCCCCGGGTTTACCCCAAAGATCCAAAGCCTGTATGAATATTTCCCGGGATGCAGCATCCTGTGCATGATCCGTAATCCATTAGAGGTGGTGCCGTCCATGCTCAATCTGGTAAGTGAAATCTGCAAATCAGCCAAGGTGGAATCAGGCCCTGTCGCCTTGGACAAGGCTTATGAAATGGCCAAATTCTATTACCACTATCCCCTCTCCTGTTTTGAGCAGGTCTCGGAGTCCACATTCAAACTGGTGCAATACGACGAGTTGGTTCGCAATCCAAGTAAGTTGGTGAGATCAATTTACCGGCAATTCAATTTTTCTCTCAACTCACGGTATGCCGATATCCTGCGCACCGAAGACCAGAAGGCCAAGGCCTATAAGAGCAGGCACAGGTATTCCCTGGATCAATTTCACCTCACCCGGGAGCAAATTATTGCCGATCTCAAGGAAATTTTTAATCGGTTTGGTTTCAGCACGGAAGAAAAATCGGACTCCGAAAATTAGCGTGCGGCAAGGGACCATGCCGGCAACAACGACGTAAAACTCAAAAATAAGGAGGTGCGCGATGAAGGTTGTGGCCTTTAACGGGAGTGCGAGGAAGAACGGCAACACCTCGCAACTGCTGCAAGTAGTTTTGGGAGAAATCGAAAAAGAGGGCATTGCCACAGAATTGGTGGAACTTGCTGCAAAGCCGATTCAGGGCTGTATTGCCTGTTTCCAGTGTTTTGAACGGAAAAACGGCCTGTGCGCGGTGGATACGGATATCGTGAATGACTGTATCGCCAAGATGAAGGAGGCGGATGGAATCATCCTGGGGTCGCCCACCTATTTTGCCGATGTCTCGGCCTCCATGAAGGCCCTGATCGAGCGCTCCGGCATGGTGTCGCGGGCCAACGGCGATATGTTCAAACGCAAGGTCGGCGCCGGTGTGGTAGCGGTGCGGCGGGCCGGCGCCTCTCATGTCTTCAGCTCGCTCAACTTCTTCTTCCTGATCGGCCAGATGATTGTGGTCGGCTCTTCCTACTGGAATATCGGCATTGGCCGGGATCCCGGAGAGATTCAAAACGACCGGGAGGGACTTGAAACCATGCAGGTGCTGGGCCGGAACATGGCCTGGCTGCTCAAAAAAATCAGATGATCAGGGTGTATCTTCCCCGCCGGATTCCTCGACAGGCAAAACAATGGCTCCCAAAATCCTTATTATTGACGATGAAAAAAGTATTCAGGAGGCGATCTCCGGCATCCTCTCTGATGAAGGGTTTAAGGCCATATGCGCCAATAATGCCGAAGAGGGGCTACGGATCATTGAAGAGGAAATTCCCAACCTGGTGCTGCTTGATATCTGGATGCCGGGTATGGACGGTATCGAGGCCTTAAAGCAGATCAAACGGCTCTATTCATCCTTGCCGGTTATTATGATCTCCGGCCATGGCACCATCGAAACCGCGGTTCAGGCGACAAAAATTGGGGCATACGACTTTATTGAAAAGCCGCCGGGATATGAAAAGATCATGGTATCGGTCAAAAATGCCCTGGAATTCTCCCGGCTGGCCGAGGAAAATCTTTTACTCAAACAGAAGACGGGCGGTAAACCCTGCCTTACGGGCAAAGGCCATGCCATGCAGAATCTAAAAAGGCAGATTGAGCTGGTGGCGCCCACCGATGCCTGGGTCTTGATCACCGGGGAACATGGAACCGGAAAGGAACTTGTGGCCCAGGCAATCCATCGCGGAAGCAAGCGCGCTCAGGCGCCGATGATCGAGGTAAACTGCGCCGCCATCCCGGAAGAACTCATCGAAAGTGAACTTTTTGGCCACGAGAGGGGTTCTTTTACCGGCGCCATTAGCAGCAAACGAGGCAAGTTCGACCAGGCAGACGGCGGGGTGCTGTTTTTGGATGAAATCGGCGATATGAGTTTAAAGACCCAGGCCAAAATCCTGAGAATCCTGCAGGAACAAAAATTTGAACGGGTGGGAGGCAACCGTACCATCTCGGTGGATGTACGAGTGCTTGCCGCGACGAACAAGGATCTGGAAAGGGAGATCAGTCTGGGAAAGTTCCGGGAGGACCTTTACTGGCGACTCCATGTGGTCCCTATTTATGTCCCGCCTTTGAGGGAGCGAATTGAGGACATACCGCTTCTGGTCGAAGACTTTTTTGATCAATGCTATAATAAAGGACTGGGCCGCAAACAATTACTGCCTGAAGCCCTCAAGGAAATGGCCAATCACACCTGGCCGGGAAATGTCCGAGAACTAAAAAACTTCGTGGAAAGGGTGGCGATCATGTGTCCTGATTCAACCATAACCGCGGAGATAGTTGCCACGTTTTTGAAACCTGACCATACTGCGGCAAAAGGGATCAGCCCCACTTGGGGTGTCCCTTACCAGCACCTCGATTTTAAAGAGGCAAAAAGAAGTTTTGAACGGGAGTATATTCGCCATCGCCTTTCTATCCACAGCGGGAACATATCCCTTACCGCGGATCACATCGGCCTGGAGCGGAGCCATTTGCACCGGAAAATAAAGTCCCTTGAACTAGACGGAGCGATTGATCCAATCGATAAAAATCATGGTTGATGAACATACCAAGGCCTTCCCAAACCAAAAACAACTGGAACGGGAAATACAGGAATACCTTTCCAAAAAATACGGTGACCGGATTAAGATCATCTCCCAGGTCTTTCAACCCCAAACCGAAAATGAACAGAAACCGGGCGGTCCCTCTTTAAAAAGGCCAGGCCTGTTTGATCATTTCTTTTTAAAACCCGAGGAACTGGTGGCCTACCTGGATGAATATGTGATCCGGCAGGAGAATGCCAAGGACATCCTGGCCACCAAAATCTGCACCCATTTTCACCGGATTCGTTACACCCTTTCCCGGCCCGACCATGACACCCGGGAGACTGGAAGAATCAAAAGCAATGTGCTCCTCATAGGACCCACAGGAGTGGGCAAGACCTATCTGGTAAAACTCATTGCCGATAAGATCGGGGTACCCTTTGTAAAGGGGGACGCGACCAAGTTCAGTGAAACCGGTTATGTCGGCGGGGATGTGGAAGACCTGGTGCGCGACTTGGTGGAAGAGGCGAATGGCGACCTGGAACTTGCCCAATATGGAATTATTTATCTTGATGAAATTGATAAAATTGCCGCGACCAGAAACATTATCGGCGCGGACGTCTCCCGCGCCGGGGTGCAACGGGCACTTTTAAAGCTCATGGAAGAAACGGAAGTGGACATGAAGGTTCCGCATGACCCCATCTCCATGATCGAGACCATTGAACGGTATCGGGCCACCGGCAAACGGGAGAAACGGACGATTAATACCAAAAACATCCTTTTTATCGTGAGTGGTGCCTTTTCAGGGCTTGAAGAGATAATAGAAAAACGGCTTCATAGCCGGTCCATCGGTTTTGAAAGCGGTCTCTACCCTGCCTCGCAGCGATCCCGAATATTTAAAAACGTACAAGCCGAAGATCTTGCCCTCTACGGATTTGAGTCTGAATTCATTGGCAGGCTCCCGGTGCTGGCCGTATTCGATGAACTTTCCGAGGAAGACCTGTATCAAATCCTTCGCAACCCAAACAGCCCCGTGATAATGGGCAAAAAACTGGATTTTAATTCCTACGGCATCAAAATCCAGTTTGAAGATGAGGCATTGCATGAGCTTGCCCTTCTTGCGGCCCAGGAACATACTGGAGCCCGCGGTTTAGTGAGCGTGGTAGAAAAAACCCTGCTCCCTTTCGAGAAAAAACTTCCTTCCACCGATATCCAATTCCTGGTGGTGACCCCAAAAACCGTTTTCAATCCCCAGGAAGAACTGAAAAAACAGCTTGCCGATCCAGGTCATGATCATAAAGATCATTACGAACGTCTGATGCAAAAGGAACGGTTGGTGCTCATGGACTTTATCAGTGAGAAATGCCAGGCCTTTCTTGCCGCCCACAACTTTATTTTGACCCCGACCCGTCTTGGCCTCATGGCCGAATACTGTCAAAATGAGAATATGAACACCAGAAAGGTCTGCGAATATTTCATCGAGTATCTGGATGCCATCCATGCATGCGAACAAGAGATATCCAAACGGTGTTATATCAATGCCTCCTTCAACGAAGATGCCATTGATATAATTCTCCTGAAAAGGTCAGGGAGCAACGCCGGGCTCACAGACATCTGCGAAGGTCTGATCAGAATTTTTGAATACGGTTTCCGGTTGATAAGCCAGAAAAAAGGGGCCACTAGGGTGATCATTCCGCCCAAGGGGGTGGATACCCCGGAACAGTATATCAATGAACTGGTCGGCGAGATGTTTCATGTTTGACAGAATTCAGAATTCAGAATTCAGAATTCTACTTTCACGTTAAAAAAAAGGGCTCATCGCGGATTAGTGGGAAACCACCTTGAGATACGTCCAACTTTTTGGAATTGGTGCGTATAACGCACCCTACGAAATTGGAGAATACATGCTGGTTAGCTGTGACTCGATGCCTTTGTAGGGTGCGCTATGCGCACCATTCGTTTGCCATCTTCCCACTAATCCGCGATGAGCCAAAAAAAGAAAGAGAGGTATAGCCAATGGTGTTTCCAGAATCCCGTCCACGTCGTTTACGAAAAAATGAATCCTTCCGGGCCCTGGTCCGAGAAACCCAACTTTCGCCGGCGCAATTCGTTTATCCGCTCTTTGTGATGCCGGGCAAAGGGGTACGAAAACCGATCTCTTCGATGCCCGGGGTGTTTCAGCTTTCAGTTGATCAACTTGTAAGCGAGGTCAAGGAGTGCAT
>CAZDYX010000108.1:0-2079 GCA_964509775.1 uncultured Desulfobulbia bacterium
ATGGTGATATAGGGTTCCTCATAGCCCGGCCAACCGTCGTCGGCTGGTTCGTATATTACATGACCTGAAGCCGGTGGCGTTGTGTTCGGCGGTTATCTGCCCTTGCGAACAGGATCTTCCCAGCGTTTTAGATGCTCAAGGATCCACCAGATGATTTCCGAATTGAAGAGGACTTTTCATTGTTCGTTGTGCCCTCGGGGCATGGGGGTGATTGGGTTAGAGATATTTGACTTCACCGGTTGGATGGAACATCGAACAATGAAACATATTGTAATTCGAAGGCTGATAGCAAACGGCTAATCGCTTAATACAGGTAAAAAAACCCCTTGTAGTTTCCGGTCAAATCACGTACTGTGACGGGTGACTGTACAACGCTCCGGCGGAACCTGATCTCAGGTTTATTATTTATATTGCCCGCCTCATGCCTCATCGCTCACTAACCCCCTCTGCTTTCAGCATTTCTCTGAAGGTTCAGCATAACCGGTTGGCGACGATGTTTCACGCCAGTCAGTTGGTCGGCCTCGAAATAAGCTGCCTTGTCGATACTCTAAGCACTGTGATTGCCTGGAGTTTTGTCTCGGTAATATAATTTTTTCGGCTTTTTCGATGCCCTCCTTTTTGTGCTGTTGCCGTTTCTATGCCTGGGCATCAGGTTGCCCTGCGGCGCACACGCTTACCCTAAACAATTTTCGACGACAACCATAAAGACCCGATTTTGGTTCGGCCAGCGTGAAGCGTTGCACGCCTGCGCCCCATTCGGGCCTCCTGCTGTTGTGCGGAAATGATAAGGAATTTACAGAATGAACTTTACAGAATTTAATCTCGACCCGAAGATCCTCAAGGCCATTGCCGAGTGCGGCTATGAGGCCCCCACACCCATCCAGGCACAGGCCATCCCCAGGGCCCTGGCAGGAGTTGACCTCTTGGGCACTGCCCAGACCGGCACCGGCAAGACGGCCGCATTCGTCCTGCCCGCACTCCAGCGGTTGAGTGTTCCGCCGTTAACCAAGGCCCGGGGGCCACGGGTTCTGGTGCTGACACCCACCCGTGAACTGGCCAACCAGGTTACGGACGCCACCCGCACCTACGGCAAGTACCTCCGGGTCAAAACCGGCGTCATCCTGGGCGGTATGCCTTACCGGGAACAGCTTCGCCTCTTATCCGGACCCGTGGACCTGATCGTTGCCACCCCGGGCCGCCTTATCGACCACCTGGAGCAAAGGCGCATCAATCTCTCCAGCCTGGAGATCCTGGTCCTTGACGAGGCCGACCGGATGCTCGACATGGGGTTCAGCGAGGATGTGGCAAAAATTGCCGCCGCAGCCCCGGCCAACCGGCAGACCCTTCTCTTTACCGCCACCCCGGTGGATGCCACCATGACCAGATTGGCCGGACAACTGCTAAAGGATCACGAACTTATCGAGATCGTCGGGAAAAAGACAACCCTGGAGAATATCGAGCAGCACCTGCACGTGGCCGACGATTTTGCGCATAAAAACCGGATACTGCAGCACCTTATCGCAGACAAGGAAATCACCAGGGCGATCATCTTTTCCGCCACCAAGCGCGATGCGGACAGCATGGCCAGCGAACTCAAGAGCCAGGGGCATTCCGCCGCCGCCTTGCATGGCGATATGAACCAGGGGGCTCGCAACCGCACCATCGCCGACATGCGTCGCGGAAAGATCCGGCTCCTGGTGGCAACGGACGTGGCATCCCGCGGTCTTGACGTCTTCGGCATCAGCCATATCATCAATTTCGATCTTCCCAAGTTCCCCGAGGATTATGTGCACCACATCGGCCGCACCGGCCGGGCCGGGGCCTCGGGGATCGCCATCTCCTTTGTCTCCTACCATGACCTCGAGGCCTTGCACCGGATCGAGTACTTCATCGGCCAGATCCTTCCCGAACAGGAGATTCCGGGCCTGGAGCCGAGCCGTACGCTTAGACGGCCGGCAGCAAGAAAAACCGCCAGGACCGGAGCGGGCAGGGGCCGGGGCGGGTACGGCCAGCGTTCATCGGCCCCGAGCAAAGGAGGCTATTCGGCAGGAAAGGGCCGAAATGACAAATGGAAATCGC
>CAZDYX010000108.1:2089-5799 GCA_964509775.1 uncultured Desulfobulbia bacterium
GTCGAGGTCCCCCCGGGATTCGGGCGCTTCCTACCGGGACTCGAAACCGGCCCGGGCAGCACGGTCCGCGTTCTGATTCATACGCATTATCTTTTTAAGCCTCAAAAAGGGGTCTGCCAGAAATGGCAGGCCCCTTTTTATTGGCCTGCACTTAACCCGCGCTTTCTGGCCCGGATAAAAAAAATCTGATACGTAACCGTGCATCCGCCATACTCATTCTGAAGCCAGTCATCCATCCTCTGCAGGCGAGAGGGAGTAAATACCAGCCCCCGTCGACGGCCGCCGGTGGTGCCGGTATTCCTGATATGCCGGAGCAGTTCCAGGGTGGAGGAATAGGTCCGTTGTATGGTCTTTTCGTCAAGTTCAACCTCGGTATAACAGGGGGTGAGCATGGCACGTAGGGCGTCCTTTTCCGGAAACAGGGCGGCCGGCAAAGGCGGGGGATCGCCATAGACCGCGGCCAGGGCCGCGCCCAGTTCATAAAAGGTGCGGGGACCAAAGAGAGAGGCAAGCACCACGCCGCTTGCTGCTGTCCGCTCCGCCATACGGGCAAGGGTTATCGGAAGATTTGAAAACCACTGCAGGGTCGCATTGGCGGTAATAAGATCAAAGGTCCGGGAGGTAGTGCGGAGGAATTCTTCTCCATCCGTACAGAGAAAACGAATATGGGGGAACCCGGAAAGTTTCTTTTCCGCGATTGCAAGCAATGCGGCCGAAAAATCAATAGCCAAGATTTCGGCGGCCGGAAATGCCTCTAGCAGAGAAAGGGTGAAACTTCCGGTGGCACAGCCGATTTCCAAGATGGAACGGGGTGCGATCTCCGGGAAATAATCGGCAAGGTTAAGTCCTGCCTGTCTTTGTACGTCTGCATAGGTATCGTAAGAGGGGGCGGCGCGGGAAAAGGCCTCCCTGACCCCAAGTTTTCCCAATATTGGCTGCTCTTCTTTGGATCTATGCAAGGCTCTCAAGATCGCAGCTTGTCACCCGGAAGGAGTGTCCCTTGGGCTGAAAATCAGCGACCTCCTCGCGTTTTAGTTTCTCTCTGATGCGCTCAAAGCATCGGACCATATCTTGTGATCGGTCAGGGCCTTTTGGATCATCTGCAAATCCTGCCAGGCCGCCTTTTTCATCTCGGGTTGATTAATGAGAAAAGAGGGGTGGAAGCTTACCAACAGAGGAAGTCCTTGAAAGGTATGAAAACGGCCGCGCAGTCTGAGTAAGGGATCCTGGGTGCCGAGCAGCCCTTGGGCGGTGAAGGTCCCCATAGCGCAGATGATTCTGGGGGTGATGGCGTCAAGTTCGTGCCGGAGCAGGACCAGACAGGCTGCGATCTCGTCCGGATTGGGTTTCCGGTCGTTCGCGGGACGGCATTTCACCAGCAGAGAGAGATAGACCTCTGTCGGATCAAGACCGATCGCCGTAAGCATCTTGGCAAGCAACCGGCCGTTCTCACCGACAAACGGCCGGCCGGCCGCTTCCTCTTCTTGGTCGGGCCAGGGTCCGACCAGAAAAAGCTTTGCCCCTGGCAGCCCGACCCCGCAGACCACCTTGGTCCGGCCTTCATGCCGGTCGCACCGCGAGCAATGGGCCAAGGGGGCGGGGGGGGAGGCATCTTCCCGGAGAGTGGGTCCGCACGCTGGCCCTTGCGATGCCTCTTGAAAAACAGGGGGCCGCGCGCCGGGTTCCGGCTGCCCCAGAAAGCGTGCTATGGCCGGGGTAAGGGGGGCGTGGGTGGCGCCGAGGGAGCGATGATAGGCGAGCAACCCGCGGACCGCGAGGACAATATCCCGCGCCGTATCCTCCATGGCCCTAGTCAACGCCTTTGAGTTTTCGCAGGATATCCTTGGTGCTGATACATTTCACCCCCTCTTCCCGCTTGACCAGTTGGTAGAAATCACAGAGCAGACAGTTGCCAAGTTTGCCGGCGAACGTCCCCTGGACCCGGCCATCACAGAGGGTGCCGGTCAGGGCCCAACAGGTCCGGCCGGCGTTCCGGCCGTAATTGATGCCGTCAAGGCGGATCTCTATGGCGGAGGGGCAGACTCCCATCTCCTTTACATAGGCGCCCCCCGGCTCCCGGCCGCACTTCTTAAACTCCCAACAATTTTTCTTTACTACCATCGTGAAATCCTCCACCTAATTTATAATGGAACGTAACTACTCAAGTTGTTTAGACTGTAGTCTGTTAGGACTGCGTAAAGCACGAATCAAGTATCCCAACACCTTGTGTGGTCTCGTATTATTTCCCCCTATCCACCTAAATACCTACAGACTATCCACCTGAGTAGTTACAATGGAACCTCAATCTCCAGGGTTTCGTCGCCAAACAACTCCTGGCCGCGTCTAATCCGCACCCGCACCGTTTGTCCCTTTTCCCTGTAGAGCAAGGCGATTTTGATATCCTCCAGGGCCTGCACGTCCTTGCCGTCGAGGGCAAGAAGAACATCACCCTTTTTCAGGCCCGCCTTGTGGGCCTGTCCATGGGGAACAAGATTTTCAATAGCGAGACCGGATTCCTTTTCTTCCAAGGCCACGCCCAGCACCGGGAGGTCTTGCAGGGGATAGGGCGATACGAACATAAGATAATCGGCGAGTTCCGGTTCGATATCCCCCCCCTTATAGGGGAGGACAATGGCAAAGGGTTCCTGGTTCATTCGAAACACCCGTTTGGGGATGCCGGTGCCGTAGGCAACATGCCCGCCGCCGGCCACCACCACCATGCGCAACTTGGGATGATCCCCGAGATACCGGGCGATGGAATCCGCCATGGTCTCATCCCAAATTGCCTGGGACTGAAGAAAGCCGTTTAATGAGCCGTCTTTACTTTGATTGCCATGGGAAATAAATACCGGCTCTATCCGTTCCCGGTAACCGGGCATGGTAAGATCGCGGTCAACCGGGATCAAGGCCCTTTCCTCCTCCGACAATCCGAACACACCATCTTCGCCCTTAAACACCTTTTCGACCAGGGATTTCTCGGCATTCAGGGCTACGATGGGGATATTGTTTCTCCTGGCAAAATCGATGATATCCCGATAGAGTCGGTAGTCATATCCCCAACGCTTAAAGTAGTGGGACTGTTTAAGGAAGGTCGCCTCATCGACCCGCTGGGCGAGATAGTCATCCAGCACGGCCTGACAAGGACGCTCGAACATCTCCATGCCGATCGCGAGGTTTGGGTCGCGAATAAAAAGGGCGCGAATTATCTGGAGCTGCAGCCGGTGGTCCTCAAAACTGGTATGGGTCTCACCCACATAGATTACCCGCTTGCTTCGGAGCTCGTCAATAATCGTTTCAAAGTCAAATGTCTTCGGGACCGGGATACCCTTAGGCAGCACATCAAGGACGAGCCCCAGGCCCTGGTCGGTTTCCATGATCCGTTTTTCCCGGATATTCCCGCGGTCAAAGGAAAGATAGCTGTATTTGCCATAGTGCGAAAGTTTCCCCATTGCCCGCGCCACCTCCTCAATGCTGCCAGCCTTGACCAGCACTACAACCTGTTCCGGATCTACCGGGTTGTTGCGTACATCCAGTATAAAACCGGCATCAGGGACGGGGGAACTGGCAAAAAAGCCTCTCGCTAGAGGGCTATCAAGGTCAAGGAAGATGACGGATGTCCCGGTCAGATCTTTCATGGTGATCTCCCCGGAGTCCTTGACCAGGCACCCCTCGCTGGTAAGCTCGCCAAGCAGGGGGGCAAAAAGTTCCTT
>CAZDYX010000108.1:5809-9681 GCA_964509775.1 uncultured Desulfobulbia bacterium
AAGTTTGACCGCTGCCCCTTGAAATCGGGACCATACCGGCGGCAGCTCGGACCGGTTGAGGACGCGCAAAAGGTCATAGTGCTCATCCAGGATGAGTTCAAGGGGAGCTCCATCCACGGGGATCTCAAAGCGATCCTGTTTTTCGGTGCAGGTAATGATCCGGCGCACATCGCCAACGCTGGTCTTAATGGTTAAGGGAATGTCCAGACTGTAAGGGGTGGCGGTGAGTTGGACCAGGGTGAACGCCACCACCGGCCGTCCCTCTTTTTCCCGGCTTTGCACCTCGGAGATGGAAAGGTTGGGGATATCGGACCGGGTGAGCCATTGGGTAAAAAAGTCATCGGGCTCAATTAGCCCTTTATTCTCAAAGCTTGCCAAAAGATCGGCCCAACCCGCCTTTTTATGTTTCATCCGGTCATAAAAGTCCCGCAAGGCCCAAAAAAACGCCTCATCCCCCAGCCTGGTCCTAAGCATATGAAAGACAAAACTTGCCTTCCCATAACCGACGGCCCGGAGCACCCGGCCCTGGGGATCGGTATCACCGGCCCCTTTAAAATCCTTAAGGGTAAAGGTGTTTTCCTTGGCAACATGGCTTACATAGTTGATGATCTGCCCTTTACGAAAGTCGATATCAATATGATTGTCCTCGGCAAAGAGATGGTCGGCAAGGTAGGTGACCAGCCCTTCCGACCAGTTTCCGGTTGCGTAATCCACTTGAACCGCATTCCCGAACCAGGCGTGGAGCACCTCATGCCCCAGGGAGGTGTCCTTTATAAAGGGCAGGCGGACAACCGCCTGGCCCAGAAGGGTGAAGGTGGGCATGGCGAAACCGGTAGGTAACCGGTTTTCCACAACCGAAAAGCGTTGATATGGGTATGGTCCCAGAAGTTTGGCATACCGGGAGAGATAATCAAGCACCTTGGCCTGATAGTCAGGGACCAGGGCCTCGTCCTCCCGGAAAAAATAGGTATAGAGTTCCTGCCCCTCGCCAAAGCCGATCTTATTCACCATATAGGGCCCGGCGACAAAGTTTATGGCGGCCAGGGGCCGGGGAAAAGAAAAATAAACCTCTTTGCCGGCCGCGGTCATGGAGGAGGTGATCTCCTCGGCCTCGGATATGGCCTCAAAATGCGTAGGAATTACGGCCCTAAGGTTATACAGACAATCTCCTCTCACCATGGGATGCCAGAATCCCGTGAGGGTAATACCTTGTTCGCTTATCAGCCCGCCAGGGGAGGCGGGAGGTCCGGGAAAACGTTGGGCATAACGGATGGTAAGCACCCGGTCTGTTGCTGCCGGAGAAAGGGTTAGCAACCCTTCTTCCACTTCCATCCTGGTTTCCGTGTCGTTAATGAGGACGGCCTTGATGTCAAGATCGTCCACGTCAATCTTTGCCTCTTCATTGGCCCTGATATCAATCTCTGCTGTTGCCCGGAGAAAATTTTCCTTTAAATCGAAGGAGATAAAAAGACGTTGGGCAGGAATAGCCGCATAAACCTCCTGGGCAGCGAGCAGTGGTATACATAGCAGGGCCGCAAAACCGAGGAGGAGGACCCAGGACAAGTCAGCCATTCTGGATTGGCAGGGTAACAAAGATAAAAAAGTGAACATATTAAACTCGGCATTGA
Source organism: uncultured Desulfobulbia bacterium (assembly GCA_964509775.1). Lineage (GTDB taxonomy): Bacteria > Desulfobacterota > Desulfobulbia > Desulfobulbales > CAZDYX01 > CAZDYX01. Next base: position 7,438 of record CAZDYX010000108.1, read on the forward strand.
TCATCGTTTCGGCCAAATGGGTTTTCGGGTTGGGACCGCCGCTCCCCAGAGCGGCTTTCTTCATAGATGCCGCACTGGGGTGCGGCGGTCCCAGGAGAACCATTGCCGAAACGGTGATCAAGGCCTTAAACTCCATTAATTTTGACGCGAATCAAGCGATTAGTCGTTAGCGCCTCACACCACCCGCGGCGACAGTTTACCATTCAACAACTTTTACCGCTTGATTTTCAGCAATGTCAAGCTCGATTTCCCTCAATCTGGAATCTGGAATCTGGAATCTTGAATCACTTTCAGACCTTTTTCCGTCAGCCGGTATTTCTGCTTGCTGCTGCGTGGCTTTTCGTGAATGGTCATTTCGATCAGTCCCAACTTAATGCCGACTTGCTGGTAGTTTTCTCGAAAGTGTTTTTCATCTTTAAGCCCTAATTTCTCCTGGATTTCTCCTCGTGTCATCTCCCCGATCATAATGGAAAGCATCCTTCTGACTTCGGGGGTAACTTCGGGGGTAACTTCGGGGGTGACTTCGGGGACAAGTTGTCCGGTTTGTGGTTCAGAACCCGCAATCTGTTGAAACTCCGGAACTTTGACGATAATCCGAAACACATCCCCCTCGATCATCTCGGGATCTGCGCCTCCATAGGCTCTTCCGTATTTCATCATCTTGCGCATGCCGGAGCCAAGTTCATCGGCCCGATGAATCTCTCGAAAAAACGCGCCGATTACCGGATTCTTGGGATAAGGCGTGAATGTGGCAGGGTCGAGTACGCCGAAACCATGGGGCTTGTTGCTGTTTTCGGTGCGTACCTGTCCGTACTCAATGATCAGTTTGGCCGGGAAGGCATTGCGATATTCCCGGTGAATGAGGATGTTGGATGCCACTTCACGGAAGATGGCGTCGCGTATGCTGATGCGCTCCATGCCTTCCAGATAAAAGGGATCGGACAGATGCTTCTGTACAAAGGCGATGATGCGCTCGTAGCTCTCAATCAGATTGGTCCGCACAAGATCCCGGTCGTCATAGCGGTCCAGGTTGACCTTGCGTAGAATCAGGTCGGTGCGGTGGTGCGGGACAGCGGAGAGGATAACGTTGTCTTTGCCCAGCAACAGAATACCGGCCAGGGTAACGCCGCTTTTTCCTGTTTCATGGTCGGTCTGGTAAAGCTGGGCGCTTTTGATCAGTTCCAGATCATCCATCTGCAGCCATGGGTGGCCGTCTCGCCAAACCCCCGCAAGTCTGCGGCATCTGTCGATCAGGTCGGGGCGTAAATCCTCCAGCCCTGCAAATGGGTAGATTTTATTCTCCGAATAGGTGGCCTGTTTACGGTGATACAGTTCCGACACCAGTTGGGTGTGGTCGGTGATGTCAAAGTCGCCATCTTCGTTGCGGTCGAAAATACGTCCATTGCAGCGATGCACCCGCGAGCTTTCCGGCACATAGATGTGAAGGATCGTTTTCCCTTTTACTGCAACTTCTTCCGCCGACAAATATGCAGCCGGCTGAATTTTCTGCGGATTATTGACAGCGGTGACAAAATCTTTTTTGATCTGAGCCACATCATCCGGGTTAATGCCCGGAACTTCGCCGGAGTCCTGGACACCAAGCAAGATCGTCCCGCCGTGCCGATTGAGAAAGGCGCAAACCGTCTTATAGACATCCCGGTTGAGTTGGTTCCGGCTTGTCTTGAACTCGATTGAAATGCCTTCGCCCTTTCGAATCAGCTCCAATAATTGGTGTTCATTCATGTCCACTCGTGGTTCACCCTTCCAGTATGATTCGGACCTTGCCGGGCTCCTTGCCCTTTGTAAGTCCGTCCAGATATTCCTCGAATCTCTTCCTCATCTTCGTCGGGGTGGCCGGGGAGCCGCCCACGAGCAGGGAGTTGCGCAGGTCCGTGATCTTGACCGAGACCCCGACGAAAAAACAAGGCCTCGGCGAAACAGGCCAGATAGGCCAGATAGGCCAGAACAATACCATGCCTCTCACCCTCATTTATTGATCAACGGAAAGGGCGGGTATGAAACTCGCCCCTACCCTTCCCCCTCGGAAGGGCTCGATTGGAACGATGCTACACGAACTTCCTCTCTGGTGAACGGTTGCTTGACATCCATACCGGGGTAGGGCACACTACCGCAAGGCATCAAACTCCTCAAGACAAAAAAATGGATAGACCATTTCAACAATCATGAGTTTAGAGCACCTATGAACTTCTGCCGTCAACATCTTTCGTGCATTTTTTTTCTCGG
>CAZDYX010000109.1:0-9536 GCA_964509775.1 uncultured Desulfobulbia bacterium
TCTCGCATGGTTATTCCCCCCTATCCACCTAAACACCTACAGACTATCCACCTGACCGGAAATATTTAGAGGTGAAAATGCCCCGGATACACTGGCTGGAACAGATCGGAATAACAAAAAACCCTTTCCGGGACACCATTGATCCCGATCTTTTTTACCGCACCCAGCAGCATGAAGAGGTTCTGACCAAGATCTGCCTGGGCATTGAGGATTGTCATGCCACAATTCTCCTTACCGGCGCCTCCGGCACCGGTAAGACCATGCTATCCCAGGTGGCCCTTCGATCCCTTGACCGTCTCCGCTTTGAACCGGCCTTTGTCTTGGTCTATCCCGGCATGGGCAAAGGGGATCTGCTCGGGGCCATCCTGAAGGAACTTGCCGCGGACCAGATACCGCGGCAAACTGCCAACAAGCTTGCCCTGGTGCAAGACAAGGCCTTGAATATGCATGGAAAAGGCAAACGGCTGGTGGTGATTATCGATGAGGCCCATTTCCTGAAGGCCGATGCCCTGCATATCTTGCGAAGTCTATCTAATCTTGAAACCGAACTGGAAAAGCTGATCACCGTGCTGCTGATTGGAGAAGAATCACTTCGATCCCGGCTCAATAAGCCCTCTTATGCCTCTATCAAGGGTCGAATCGTATTTTCACTGCAACTTGCGCCTCTTTCCTTTGCAGATACTGTCCAGTATGTTAAGTACCGGTTACTCAAATGCAATCTTCCGGTTCATGCGGTGGAGAAAGAGACCCTGAATATTGTCCACCAATGCACAACGGGCATTCCCCGGGCAATCAACCGGATAATGTATCTTGGGCTCCTCGAGTCGGTTGCAACGAACGGGGTGATGATCACCCCAGCCATTGTGCAGAGGGTTTCTCAAACAGCAGGGATTCCCCATGGGAAAAATTGCGCGGTTACGCCTTAAAGGCCTTAATCAGGACATAAGGCGCCTTGCCAAGATAGAGAAAGAGGAAATGCAGCTTCTCGTAACGGATTATTCCCGAAAGGATCCGAGAACCGTTGATGAAATCAACGAGACGGAAAAGAACCGAAAGAAAAATAGGTAGAGAAAGAATGGAGATATATTATGACATTAATGAAATACCTAGGAAGCTTCCAAGTCCTTGCGTCACCATCGGTAATTTTGACGGTGTCCACCTCGGCCATCAGGCCCTTTTCCGGGAGGTAGTGGTCAGATCCCGCCATCATAAGGGATCAAGTATAGCGATCTCCTTTGACCCCCATCCCCTCAAGGTTGTCCGGCCGGAAACAGGGATCAAACTTATCTCCACCTTTGAGCAGAAGAAGGAGATGATTTCCATGGCAGGTCTCGATATCCTGATCGTCATCCATTTTACCCCGGAATTTGCCAATACCAGCGCCCAGGATTTTGTCGATACGATTTTAATGGACAGAATCGGGGTGCAGGAACTGGTTATCGGTTATGATTATGCCTTTGGCAAGGGCCGACAGGGGGACATCGATTTTTTAAAGGCGCAAGGAAGGCTCAAAGGCTTTGACGTCTCGGTTGTGCCCCCCTTCTCCATTGACGACATGCTGGTAAGCAGCACCAAGATCCGGGAACTGGTCACCCTGGGCCGCATGGAGGACGTCAAAAAGTTGATGGGCCGCTTTTATCAACTCAGGGGGACAGTAATGGTCGGAAAAAAACGTGGGGGCCCGGTGGTGGGCTTTCCAACCGCCAACATCCATATCTCGGAGGAGGATCTCTGCCCCCTTCATGGGGTCTATGTCACCCAGGTGATCTATGCGGGCAAATGTTATGGCGGGGTAATGAACATCGGCTATAATCCTACCTTTGGGGACGGAAAACTGTCTGCCGAGACCCATATCTTTGATTTCAATGAGGATATTTACGCAAAACCCATAAAGATCAATCTGCTCCATTTTTTGCGGCAGGAGAAGAAGTTTGCCGGCCCCCAGGAATTGACGGAGCAGATCCGTAAGGATGTCTACGCCGTAAAAAAGGTGCTTGACGAGGCCCAGGAAAAGATGCTCTTGACCTGTTCAGAGAAAAAATGATCTTTCCGATCACAATGCCCTCCCGAATTAAAAAAACTTTTCCCCGTTTCCCCGAGAGCCTTTAACTCGTTCTTGTTTCTCGCAAGAGAAGGCCATTGTCTTTAGGCGTGGCATTTGCGATACTATTATTGAGTGATTATATTAAAATCACGTCTCAAAGAGAGGGGCAGCATTGAATCGAAAGGTTGTCATAACCGGCATGAACATGATTACCGCCCTGGGTCTGGACAAAAAAACCAGTTGGGATGGGTTGATCGCCGGGAAAAGCGGGATCAGGAAGATCTCATTGTTTGATTCCACCAAACACCTGACCCGAATTGCCGGAGAACTTCCAGAGGATTTTGATGATTATGCGAAACGGTTTTGCAACCGGCACCAGGCCAAACAGATGGCCAGGGCAACAAGGTGTTGTTACGTATGTACCAAAGAGGCGGTTTTATCCAGCGGAATAGATTTCAGTGCCTTTGATAAAATGAGGTGCGGGGTAATTTTTGGGGCGGTGGATACCGGACACTCGGCCATATACGATGATAAATACTGGGTGATCAAGACCATGGTCAACGGGATGTCCGCCTGGGTATCACTGGAATACAAACTGGAAGGCGCCAACTACACGGTCTCTTCTGCCTGTGCATCGGCCGCGTATGCCATCGCCCAGGGCTATGATCTCATCAAGGCGAACAAGGCGGATGTGGTTATTACCGGCGGCGCAAGTTCGATCGTTAATCCGGAACACGTTAAGGGTTTTAACGAGCTTTACGCGCTTTCCGCAGCCAATGATATCCCGGAGAAGGCAAGCAGGCCCTTTTCGATCGATAGAGACGGTTTTGTAATCGGTGAGGGGGCAGGGGTGCTCATCCTTGAGTCTGAAGAATCAGCCCGGGCCAGAGGTGCAAAGATCCATGCCGAACTTCTTGGCTATTCCTTGACCAGCGAGGCATATAATATCATGGCCCCCATGAAGGACGGCACCGGCATGGCGAGGACAATGGCCTTGGCCCTTGATCATGCGGGGCTAAACAAGGTAGAGGTTGACTATATCAACGCTCACGGGACATCAACGGCGTTGAACGATAGATACGAAACCATGGCGATCAAAAGGGTTTTTGGCGATCTGGCCTTCCGGATGCCCGTTTCATCGACAAAGTCAATGATAGGACATACTGCAAGTGCATGCGGAGCAATTGAGGCAATTATCACCATAATGAGCACAGAAAACAATATATTGCCACCTACTATTAATTATACTCCGGACCCGGAACTGGATCTTGATTATGTGCCTAATATAGCTCGAAAAAAAGAAATTCGAATAGCCCTTTCAAATTCTTTCGGCTTTGGCGGCCATAACGCCACGTTGGTTATTGGAAAATACGAGTTGCAACGTTAAAATCTTCAATACGTATAATCAAACAGGGCTTGAATTTTTAGGCCCGACATGTTCAAATAATATTTTTTGGGAAAAAGGAGAGTATTTTGATGAAATCATTAAATATATTCTGAGGTGGAGCTTATTATGATGGGGGTAAAATAGTCAGTCATTTCAGCAGGAATCCCACTAATCAGGTGGATAGTCTGTAGGTGTTTAGGTGGATAGGGGGGGGATAACCATGCGAGACCACACAAGGTGTTGGGATCCTTGATTCGTTCTTTGCGCAGTCCTAACAGACTACAGTCTAAACAACCTGAGTAGTTACAAATTTACCTTGAAAAGAGAATATGGACACAAAAAAAATAGGTCTTTTATTTCCGGCCTTTGGTATGAGATATAACAATTTCATCGAAACTGATCTGGATGGTTATCGAGAAGAAGTAGATAAACTGTTATCATTGGCATCAAAGGTTGTTACAATTAACTGCAGAAATTTCGATCAAGTTGCCAATACTAACAATGATAATGTTGAAGGAGATTTACAACATCACTATTTTTGTTATATTACAAGTTGTGCGATATCAAATTTATTAAAAAAACATAAAATTGAACCTGAATATGTGGCTGCATACAGCATGGGACTGTTTGCTGCATTTTATCACACTTCGTCCATTTCATTCGAGAATGGATTACTGCTGATGCATAAGGCATGTAAATTTGCTCATGAATTAGTCAACAATGACCAGTATGGAATGGGTGCTATTGTTGGGCTTTCATATCAAGATATAGAAAAATTGATTAATAAAAATTGTAATGATGTAGAAATTGCTGATGTATGCAATGAGCATGTTATAATAGGAGCTGGAAAACGTTCTGAGCTTGAGAAATTATTGAAAATCTCTAAAATCAATGGTTGCCTCCACAGCAAAATGTTACCGGTATCACTGCCATATCATTCCAGATTCATGCAAAATGTTGAAGGAGAAATAATAAAATATATCAGCCAATTTGATATTAATCCTCCGGCCTACAAAGTCGTTTCCTGCGTTGACCAAAAAATATTATCAACGGCAGAAGATGTTAGAAGGGAACTTGCCGGAAATATGGGCCAACCGATTAATTGGGCAAAAACTATGGACACCATGCTGGCCTTAGGGGTTAACATGTTTGTTGAATGCGGCTTAAGTGAAAGCTTGTGTAAGCTGGCGAAATTTTTTAAGGGTGATTTCAAGGTCTTTCATCCTAAAAAATTTGCAAAACTCATTGGAATGGAATCCAATTTGAGTGCGCCTGTTGCTATTCCTCCTTTGAGTGAAAAATCGGCCTTGGTTGTCGTTTCGGCCGGTTGGCCCCTGCTCGTAATGAGTGCCTCCGAACTCTTCAGCTTTTCCGGCGTTCTTTAATGGCCTTGACCCGGGCCAGCCTTTTATTGGCAACCGCAACGACGATCCGGGCCGGAAAGACCTTTCCCGCCACGAGGGGACAACTCTTGTCATGAACGTTAACAACGATCCGAACGTGCAAATTATCCGCATCTGGAAACAAGGATGCATAGGATTTATCCAGCTCCTCCGTCCCCAGGAGGCCAACGCATATAACCAGGCCCTTCTCACAGAACTCGATCAGGCCCTTGAGCAAATGGAAGGTGATGACGAGATTCATAATATAGTTATCACCGGATCCGGGAATCGTTCATTTTGTGCCGGGGCCGACCTCAATGAAATACAGGGAAAAGATTATAGCGTTGCCCTCAACTTAAAGAGCGCTAAGATATTTGCCAGGATAGCGCGCTGCTCCAAGGTGACTTTGGCGGCAATTAATGGTGCCGCAGTGGGAGGAGGGCTGGAACTTGCCTTGGCGTGTGATATCCGCATTGCAGCAGATAATGCGCGTTTTTTCTTTCCTGAACCATTACTCGGCCTGATACCAGCCGCAGGCGGCACCCAGCGCCTTCCCCAAATAGTGGGGATCGCCCGGGCAAAGGAATTAGTCCTGGGAGGACGGATCTGGGATGCGGCTGACGCCTTTCGTGTTGGACTCGTGAGTGAGGTGACGAGTGCTGACAAGCTGTTACCACGAGCCCAGGAGTGGGGAGAAGAAATCGCCAAGAGGAATCCTCTTTCCTTGCACCTGGCCAAAAGGGCCATTGACGCCGGGGCGGAAAATACCTTGGGTTACAGTTTTGAGGCAGTGGCAGAGGCCCTCCTGTATCAGCTCAGGCTGAAGAAACAAGATAACAAGGATTCTTCGTAATATTGTAACTACTCAGGTGGATAGTCTGTAGGTGTTTAGGTGGATAGGGGGGAGAGTTCTTGATTTGTTCTTTGCGCAGTCCTAACAGACTACAGTCTAAACAACCTAACCAACCTGAGTAGTTACGTAATATTTATCATTCAGACGATTGTTCTCAACCAGGCAACAGCAACATGAAATCAAACATTATCCGATCGGAACAGGGCCCACGTGTCGTATCGGTTGGCACCGCCACCCCCCCCCACAGGTACACCCAGGAAGAGGTCATTGAAATTTTTGGCGAAAAAAATCCAAAAATTAAAAGGATCTTTACCGGTGGCCACATCAAAACCCGGTATCTTTACCTCCCTGAACCGGTTGATGGGGTCATGCCAGAGGAGACAAACCAACAACTGCTGGATAAGCATCTCCGTGGCTGCCTCGAAATTGGTCCCCAGGCGGTTAATGAGTGTCTGCGGCCCCTCGGGCTTGCTCCCTATGATATTGATTTTTTTTGTTGTATAAGCAGTACGGGATTTCTCTGCCCGGGTATAACCGCTCACCTCATCAAGAAGATGGGTTTTCGGGAAAATGTGCAAAGGGTGGATATCCTGGGAATGGGTTGCAACGCTGGACTCAACGGGCTCCAAACCGTTGTGAGTTTCGCCCGTTCCCACCCCGGCAAGCTTGGACTTATGCTTTGTATTGAGATCTGTTCCGCCGCCTATGTCTATAACCAGTCGCTGGTCACGGCGGTAGTTAATTCACTGTTTGGTGATGGGGCTGCTGCGGTATTGGTCAGACAAGATGCGGCCGATTCATGGGAAAAAGGGCCCCTGATTTTAGACTTTGAGCCCCATATTATCCCTGAGGCCCTTGACGCCATGCGTTTCGAGTTGGAGGGCACAAAATTATCCTTCTATCTTGAACGGGATATTCCCTATGTCATCGGCCTTAACGTGGAAAAACCGGTTAACCGTCTTTTGGGCCGTCATGGGCTGAAAATAAGGCATGTTTCCCACTGGCTCGTCCATTCCGGCGGCAAAAAGGTAATTGACGCCATTGAATACAATATCGGGCTGACAGAACATGATATGCGGCATACCCTGAGTGTGTTAAAAAATTACGGAAACCTGTCCTCGGGTTCTTTTCTTTTCTCCTATAAAGAATTATGCCGTGAACGGATCGTGAAAAAGGGTGATTTTGGGGTGGCGATCACAATGGGACCAGGTACTTCCATTGAAACGTCCCTGCTGCTATGGTAACTGTTTGGAGCGAGAGGATTTCCATATGAACAAGTATAAAACCCTCCAAGTCGAGAAAGAAGGTAACGTGGTCTTTGCTACCCTGCATCGTACTGATGCGCGGAATTCCATCAATATGCAGATGGTAAACGATCTCACGGAACTAATGGACGCGATAGAGGATTCTGCCGATGTTGCCGTATTGGTCTTGCTCGGCAGTAACGACATCTTTTGCTCCGGGATTGATCTTCGCGATTTTTCCCTTGACAAACCCCCTGATATTTATGGCGTGCAAAAATGGGAAAAAATGTGCCGCCGGCTGGAAAATCTCAACAAGTTTACCATCGCTGCTGTCCAAGGGGAGTGTACCGGCGGTGGATTCCAACTCGTGCTCCTCTGTGATGCAAGGATTGCCACCAACAGGTCCTTTTTTCGTTTTAACGAGGTTAAACTCGGTTTTCTCCCGGGAATGGCCACCTTTAGACTGGCAAAATATATCGGGCTTGGCCGGGCAAAAAACCTTATTCTTACCGGTCGTATTCTGCCTGCGGAAGAGGCATTGCGCTGGGGGCTCCTTGATCAGGTTTGCGAACAAATATCCTTTGAGAAGATACTGCAAGACACCATCGATAATTTACTTCCCTTCCACCCAGTTGCCCTGGAGATGTCCAGGCGGCTTATAACCGAGTGTTATTCCGCAAGTTATGAAAACTTCCTTGGCCACTTTCTCGCCGCTCAACATCGGGCCATATCCTCCGATGTCTTCCGCAGGCTTATTCTCAAGGCATCTTCCTCCGAATCCGACATTGAATGATATACGCGTATAAGAATAGCACCCCCTGTATCCATGCGAGTGTCTTTCTTGCGCCCGGCTGTAGGATTATTGGTAACGTCGAGATCGGCAAGGATTCAAGTATATGGTTCAACGTGGTCCTACGGGGCGACCTCCAGAAGATCACCATCGGCGAAGGGAGTAATATTCAGGACAATGCGGTTGTTCATGTGGGTGAATTTGAGCCGTGCACGGTGGGTAACGAAGTGACCGTGGGCCATGGTGTCAATCTCCATGGCTGCATGGTACATGATCATGCCCTCATAGGCATAGGCGCGGTTGTCCTGACCGGTGCGGTTATTGGGAAAGGAGCGATTGTCGCTGCCGGCTCGGTTGTCATCGAGGGGACACAGGTGCCGGAGAATTGCCTGGTTACCGGAATTCCGGCAAGGGTGAAGAGGCATTTGAAGAAAGAAGGGCGGCATATCAAGACCTGGGCCCATGAATATATAGAGCTTTCCCGCGAATTCCGGCAGGAACTACGCCTGCTTCGCGATCGATAATCCAAAACTTGCTAACATAAAAAAATGGCCCTTTTTATCCTTAAAACCTATTTTCGGGTTCTGGCGGCTTCTTGGGCCACCTTCGGGTTTGGCAGAGAATTTCTGGCCCGGCTCTTTATCGATCCTTTATTTGGACTTTTTACGACTACCACCTTCTTATTGGACAACATCTTTTTCCCCGGATACCGGCGGATACCTATCAAAAAACCCATTTTTATTATCGGTCATCCCCGCTCCGGCACGACATTTCTCCATCGGCTTTTGACCCAGACCCAGGAATTTGTGGTCTTTGAATTTTGGCATATCCTCTTTCCATCCCTAGTGGCGAGAAAAATTGTGGGCCCCTTTATCAGGTCATTGACCAGGAGGGGAAAGGACGTCGTCTTTCCCAAAGAGGTCGGGCATGAAATAACCTTGAGCTCGGTGGAAGAGGAAGAGGTCCTGTTTGTTCATCAGCTCAATACCCAGTTTATAGGCTCCATAGGAACGGCTCTCGGGTTCGGGAATACAGGCTTCCTGGATCTAGTCTATTCGGACCAACAAGCGCCCGATGTGCGCCGGAAAACAGTTGCCTTCTTTAAGCAATGTCTCATACGTCAGGCCTATTATCTGGGCCGCACCCAGGTAATAACCAAAATGAATTATTCCGGCATGCGGTTGCAATCGCTCCTTTCGGTTTTTCCGGACGCCAAGATTGTTTACCTCGTCCGGTCTCCCTACGAAACGATCCCCTCGCATCTTTCATTACATCGGAATATGATCAATCATAAATGGGGGCTAAAAAACATTCCCCCGGAACGGTTAGAACGTTACTTCAGATTCCGGTACGATTATAATATTCGTTTTTACCGGTACCTGGAAGACCTTATAGAGACCGGGAAGTTAAACCGGTCCAACTGTATTACCATTTCCTATGATTCACTAAAAAATGATCTGGGCAATGCAATTGCTGACTTTCTTAATTTCACCGGGCTTGAACCGAGCAAAGAATTGCGGGCTCAAATAGCGCAGCAGATTCAAAAGCAGGCCGGTTATCAGCCCAAACATCGCAACCTGGATCTGGGATCCTTTGGTCTGACCAAAGAAAGGATTGCAACGGATCTCGCCTTTGTCTTTGAAAAATACGGTTTCCCGAAGTAATTAGGACTCGGCCTTTTGCGAACCGACAAATATAATGAACAAAATGGACATGGTTCAATAGGTTCCATGTTCACGGTTCCAGGTTTAGAGGATGGTGGCTTCCAGGAACCTAACCTTGTAACCGTTCACCAGGTATTGGTAGGGGCGGGTTTCAAACCCGCCCAAATAAGAC
>CAZDYX010000110.1:0-9516 GCA_964509775.1 uncultured Desulfobulbia bacterium
TTACGGATTATCTTGTTCGAAAAAAACAAAGAAGTGTTTGGCAACACACTGTGTTTACGTAATTGTTGCGCCATAAAAATAGAATGTCGAATATTGAACAAGGAACCGCAGAATGTCAAAGGAGGACAGCCCTGCAACGCCAAGAAAAATTTCATAATTCGAAATTCCTTGTTCGACATTCGAAATTCGTTTTGCAGTGAAACAAGACAACTTGGGTTGCGGGCATAGCCCGCCTTACCGGGAGGGAACCATCCACATGATCTGTGTGTCCATTGCCGCCTCTACGGCGGCCACTGCACTTGCTGGGGCAAAAGAGGTGGACGCGAAGGCCGATGTCATTGAGATCAGGCTGGACAGCCAAAAGGATCCTGAGGTGCGGTCCTTTATAGGCCAGCTTGACCGTCCCCTTCTTTTTACCAACCGGCCGATCTGGGAAGGCGGCGGATTTGTCGGTGCGGAGGAAAAGAGGGTTGAGTTGCTGCTTCAAGCGGTGCGGGAAAATGCCGCCTATGTGGATATCGAATTAAAAACGGAAGGAAATCTCCGGGATATGGTTCTGGCTACTGCCCAGAGCTTCTCAACCCAAATTATTCTTTCCTGGCATAATTTCGAAGAAACCCCTGGGGATGACCTTCTCCGGCAGATGGTCATTGATCAGCAACGCGCCGGCGCCCATATTGGAAAGATAGTGACCATGGCCAGAAATTATTTGGATGTCCTGCGGATTCTGGATTTGCAGACCCTGGCGGCAAGGCATCAATTCCCTTTGATTGCCTTTTGCATGGGAAAGGCAGGGGCTATAAGTCGGTTGGCAACCCTGCGTCTCGGCGGATATATGACCTATGCGGCACCGGATGCAGGGATTGCCACTGCCCCGGGCCAGTTTCCGATCTCTGAGTTGCGAAGCCTTTTGTCGAGAATTCCGTAACCGGTTACCAAACAACGGAAATTCGAGCAGCATCGTTTCCATCGAGCCCCCTTCCCTCTTGCAGGAGAAAGAGTAGGGGCGGGTTTGAAACCCGCCCTTTGCTGTGCGCATTCCGATTGGGCGGGTTTGAAACCCGCCCCTACTCGTAGACCAATGAACGTAGGGAACGGATACATAATTCCCAATGAATGTTGATGTTACCCTCGAATACTTATTGAGAAACAAAACGTCGTGATAGAAATCAAAAAAGTGTCTGAAGTAAATGCCAGGCTTTCTGTGCCTGGTTCAAAAAGTATTACCCAGCGTGCCCTGATTGCCGCAGCCCTGGCTGATGGCGAAAGCCGGTTGATTGGGCCGCTGGCCAGCGAGGATACCCATTATACCGCGGCCGCATTGCGCTCCTTGGGAATTATGGTGGAAGAGGGCGAGACTTACTGGCGGATTCATGGACAGGGCGGAAAAATTTCCGGGCCGCCCCGGGATATTTATCTGGGCAACAATGGCACGGCGACGCGTTTTCTCACCTCCGTGGCGGCCCTAGGTTCCGGCGTCATTCGGATCACCGGAGATCGGAGGATGGAGGAACGGCCCATCGAGCCGCTGCTTCGGGCGCTCCAGGGCTGGGGGGTTAAGATCAGGAGCATTAATGATACCGGATGTCCACCGCTCGAGATCAATGCCGATGGCATTGCCGGCGGAACCACGGTGCTGCCTGAAGGAAAGAGCAGTCAGTATCTTTCCTCGCTGCTTCTTGTTGCTCCCTACGCCCGGAAGCAGGCAGAACTAGTGGTCCAGGGCGAGGTTTTATCCAAACCTTATGTGGCCATGACCCTTTCGGTGATGAAGGAATTTGGCCTGGCAACATTGGCGAATGAAGATTATACCCGTTTTACCATACCCCAGGGCCGGTATCGGGCCAGGGAATATAGCATAGAGGGCGATGCCTCAAATGCCTCCTATTTTTGGGCCGCGGCCGCAATTACCGGCGGCCGGGTTACGGTAGTCAATATCCCGGAGGATTCCCTGCAGGGCGATGCCGCCTTTGTTGCCTTGCTGGCCCGGATGGGCTGCAAGGTTGAAAGCAGCGGCCAGGGCATCACTGTGATTGGGCCATCGTTATTACAAGGGATAGAGGTGGATATGGGTAACTGGCCGGATGTGGTCCCGACCCTGGCAATGGTGGCTGCCAGAGCCCAGGGCCGGACAGTAATAAAAAATATTGCCCATCTCCGGATCAAGGAGTGTGATCGTCTGCATGTGGTGGCCACTGAACTTGGAAGGCTCGGGGCTCGGGTACAGGAATATCCGGATACCCTGGTTATCGAGGGATTAGGTCTTGCTGACACCATGCACGGGGCCGAGATTACGACCTATAATGACCATCGCATCGCCATGAGCTTTGCGGTCTGCGGCTTGGTGGTGGAGGGGGTAAAAATCCTGGGCGAGGGGTGTGTGGTAAAATCTTTTCCGGATTTCTGGCAGCGGTTCGAACTCCTCTATGATGGCAGAGGGCATTAGGGCCGGCCAATCAAAAAAGACGTGGGGTTTGAGACCACATCTCAACCCCACGTCTTATACGAGAAAGTACCCAGTTTCTATAAAGCGAAAATTAATGACCCTCGCCAGCCATTACCTCCATGGCCTTTTTGGGATTGGCCTCCACAGACTTCATAATCTCATCCACCTTGGCCTCGGGCAGCCATTTAATGGTGCCGACGCCCAGATCATAGATACCACCCACAACCTTGGCCTTCCCGCTTTTCACCGTCTCCCGGATGGCGGCACTGGTCATGAAGATGTCTTCAATTCCCTGCCAGACGTTTTCTTCGATGCAATAAGGCACGATTTCGGCACCCTTCACATCCGGATGGCTCGCCATGGCCCGTTTTACTGCCGGCTGGATATTGTCAACCAAGGGCGGGATGTTCTTTTCCAGGGCATGACCCTCACCCTGGATCGCCTTCGTGACCGCGTTTACCGCCCCGCACTGGGTGTGGCCAAGGACCACCAGAACCGGGGTGTTTACATGGCGGAGGCCATATTCCATTGATCCGACCTCATCGGTATCACAAACATTACCGGCCACCCGCACCACAAAGATATCCATGACCCCGGCGTCAAAAATCCGCTCCACCGGCACGCGGGAATCTGAGCAGCTTATGACGGTGGCAAAGGCATAATTGCCCTGATTTTCCTTGCCTGCCAGGGCAATCCGGGCAGCATCAGTATGGGGTTGCGTGGCCTTGCCTTCCACAAATCTCTTATTACCCTCCTTGAGCATGGTCAGGGCCTCATCAGGGCTTGGTTTGGGTTTGTCGCTGCTGGCCGTAACGGGCAAGACGGAAACACCGACCAACGCAACCGCAGCAATCAATAAATTAAGAATTCTTTTCATAGTTCCTCCTCCTTTGTTAAATTTTTTATTCATACCTCCCCGCACGATTAAAATCATACCTTTTCAGATATACATTATCTTGTGAATGAATGATTGTTCATAATGCACAGATTTCTTGACAGATATGGTAGAGGTTGTCAAGGGATAAAAATATCGCTTTGGATATTCGATAAGCACAGCGGCAGGAAGCCTCAGCATAGCCTTTAGGTGGCAACGTTTTACCTCTTGTGGGCTCTCGCTACGCGACGGTTCTGGGTACGCCTAATCGGTCACTGTTTTGCGATTGCCTTCCTTTGCTCAGTAGGATAGGAATTGACCATGTTCGTATAACCGAGCTGTTCCCAATCAAAACGACCCTTCTTCTGATGACAATTGGCGCACCGCAAGGCCCATTTGGCGGGTGCCACCATATGATTGACGCGAACATACATCTCGGTCTCGACAAAGCCGTATTCGCCGCTGTAGGCGAGCTTTACGGCCTCCATGCCGCCCTTTGCCGCCTTGTTCCAGTCAAAGGTCTCCCAATATCCATTTTTCCCCACCAGTTGAGGAACAATCAGATAATTGTTTTTTTTGTCGTAAATCTGTTTTGCCCGATGGATCTTGAACGGGAAAATCCGGGCGGTTTTATCGTCAATGTTACCCAAGGGCCGGTTAAGCCTAACCAACTTGTCGGGTTTAATAATATCGCCCGCCATCATCACCTCGGCCTTGCCGTTAAACCAGGCATATTCCGGCCAGATGGTCTTTTTCCACTTGAGGGCGCCCATTTTTTTGTCATAGGTAGGTTTGCCGTTCTTGTCTAGTTCCTCTGGTTTGTCCTCGCCGGCCACGGACCAGTCCCAGGCCATCAAGGTGGGAAGATTTTTGGCATAAGTGGGGATATGACAGGTCTGACAGGCCACGCTGGTGGTATGGTCGTTGATTTTGTCCTGGCGGTGCGGCTGCCAGTTATGACATTTCACACAGTCCACCCGGCTTTTACCCCCAGGTGAAACGCCCAGGGCATTGCCCGTGATGTTGTGTTGTGCTGTCTTGTGACAAAATTGACAACTGAAATCAAGATTATCAATGCCCATATGGACGTCAAAATTCTTGTTGGGCTCGATGAGGGAGCTATCGAGATCACCGTGTTTGACGTTGTCCCCGCCGCCGCAATAAAAGTGACAGATCCCACAATTTTTTCTGGTCGGTTTTGCCGCTTTGATGGCGATCCTTAACAGATCTACCCCCGGTGTTCCCGACTTGCCGGCCGTAAACCCCATCGGCATCCCGGCCCCTAAGGGATCTTTCTTGTAGGTGCCGGTGGAATCGTGGCAGATAAGACAATCTACATTGGCGGGATCCCCGAAAGCGAAGTCATTATTTGCCCAGCCATAGCCGGGGTGGCAGGATGTGCAGCCCGGCCAGTTCGAGGCCAGGCCGGTATAAAAGCCGCTCAAGGCGTTTCTTTTTCCATAATTTTGTTCGCCCTTGCCCTGGATTTCCTGTTTCACGGTCCAATTCCAGTGGCTTGTTTTCATAAAATTAACGGCCGTCTCTTTATGGCACTCCAGACATCGTCTGGTAACCGCCTGGGGGTTGTCAAACCTCCCCTTCATCTTTTCTTCGTGGATGGTAAGCCCTGGAGCAACCCTATATCCGGTCAACAAGACAATAACGGTGATAACGCATATAATACTGTTACGCATGGTATCCCTCCTTATTAAGGACCTTATTAAGACCTTAGCATGTCATCAAGAAAACGTCAAAGCCCAGGGCGCGAAAATTTCGACCCGATGGCTTACCGTGAAAATAGAAGTCAGGAGTCAGAATTCAGAATCAGAAATAGAGAGTCTCGCGAATCCCCTCCTGTCTCCTGAATTCTGACTCCTGACTTCTGGATTCTTCATTTTCATATAAACCGCAAAGGTCGATAAGGGCATGAGTGGCTCTGGACGATCAGCCCTTAAAAAGGTTATGTTAATGCAAGGGTGGTCGTGTTAAAATCAGCCAAGACAATGAGGGGTAAAATGATGAAATTCGACTTATGGTTCTTCTTCCCCAAGGGGTTATCGCGGGTTTTGGAAAGGGGTATCCTCCTTTTTTCAATATTATGGTTTGCCGGTTGTGTTGCCAATCCGGTCACCCACCAACAACAATTCATCCTCATGGGCGAATCCCAGGAGGTCCAGATCGGAAACGAGGCCTATCCGGTTTATACCCAGATGTCGTCCGGACTCTTTAAGGATGATGCCTTGCAGGCCTATGTCCAGAACGTGGGACTAAGGCTTGCCAGGGTGAGCCACCGGCCGCAGCTTCCGTATGCCTTTAATCTGGTGAATGCCTCGGAACTGAATGCCTATGCCCTGCCGGGCGGCAAGATCTCCATCACTCGCGGCCTTCTCTCCCGTATGAACAACGAGGCCGAACTTGCCTCGGTGCTTGGTCATGAGATCGGCCATGTTGCGGCCCGTCATGCGGCATCAGCCTATACGCGGCAGGTATTCGCCTCGGTCATCAACGTCGCCGGCACTATGGCCATTGAGGCCTCCGGGGTTCAGGGAGGAAATCTTCTCCGGGAGGCCGGCATGATTGCCACCAATCTCTCCCTGATGCGATACAGCAGGGATCAGGAAAGGCAATCGGATGAGCTTGGCCTGGAATACCTGGTCCGAGCCGGCTATAACCCGGAAGGCTTTGTCCAAACCATGGAGATCCTCATGCAGGACCACAACCGCGAACCGTCCAAGCTCGAGTCCTATTTTTCGAGCCATCCCCTCACCACGGAACGTATTAATACTGCAAGGCAGCGGGTTGCCTCCTACGATGCCGGCCTTAAGACCGAAAGCCGGCTCCAGACAGAACCGTTCATGAATGCCACCAAACATCTCCGGAGTCTGCTTCCTGCCTACGGAAAGATGGATGAGGGAATGAAGCTTCTTACCGCCAATAATCCCAATGCGGCTATAACGCCCCTTGAAGAAGCGACGCGGCTCGCCCCTGACCAGGCCCTTATCTGGGTGAACCTGGCCGTGGCCGAGGCCAGTCTTGAGCATTACGATCAGGCCATGACCACGTCGGAGAAGGCGGTGGCGCTCTACCCTGACCTCTACCAGGCCCGGTATATAAGCGGCGTGCTTTCCTTTCATGGAGGCCGCTATGAACAAAGCCTTAATCATCTCAATATTGCCGGCCGGCTTGTCCCTGATCAACCCCAGGTTTTCTTCTGGCAAGGCCGCGACCATGAGGCCCTGGGTCGGCGCGACCAGGCGGCCCGCCAATATTCCGCCGTGTTAAAACAGGTACAAAAGGGGCCCATGGCAGAATACTGTTACAAAAAACTGGTGGCCTGGGGTTACCTGCGCCCCGTGCCCCGGCAGAAGCGCTAATAATTTTGCATAACTGTAATTCAGCCCCGGGTACTTCATTCATTCTCTCAATTAATTCATCCTCAAACCCCAAACCCCAAACCGTAAACCGTAAACCGTAAACCGTAAATGAACCTCACCCGTTTAATAAAAAGACTCGGAGGGGAAACATCGCCCGATTCCGACCATACCATCCTGTCCGGCCAGGGCACGACCGGAATAAAGGCGGCGAGCAACGACATCCCAAGCGACATCACGTCTCCGGTTTGGCGTCCAGGGGAAGTGATGCTCGGCCGCTACCGGGTGGAAGAGGTTATGGGTGGGGCGATGGGGAGTATCTATATCGTTCACCACCTGGGCTGGGGAGTGAAGATGGTGATCAAGGTCCCCAGGCCTGAGGTGTTGAGGGATAAGGAGGGGGTTGCGCGCATGATGAAGGAGGCCAACGCCTGGATCCGGATGGGCATGCACCCCAACATCGCCTGTTGTTACTACATCCTCACCCTGGACAAGATTCCCCATCTTTTTATTGAATATGTTGACGGCGGCAATCTTGCCGATTGGCTTAAGGCCGGTCGATTAAATGACCTCAGAACGGTGCTCTCGCTCGCCATCCAGTTCTGCCACGGAATGGAATATACCCACAGCCAGGGAATCATCCACCGCGACATCAAACCGCAAAATATCCTCATCAGTAAGGAGGCGCTCGTAAAAATTACCGATTTCGGCATCCTGCGCATGACAAACGAAGAGGCGCAGGCCAAGAAGGCCCTGCCGCACGGGATCAAACAAGAAGAAGACCTCACCGTGGGATTTATGGGCACCCCTGGTTATGCGGCTCCGGAACAATGGCAGGACGCCCATAATGTGGATGAACGGGCCGACATCTTTTCCTTTGGCCTCTGCCTATGGATGATGTTCTGTGGTCGCAAGCCCTTCCCCCATACGGCTGAAAGGCTTCCGGTTCCGGAACCTCGGCCGGCCCAATCCCACTGGACCTTTCCTTCTGGCCTCACTGATCTCCTGGTTAAATGCGTGGCCTTTGAGCGCAACGAGAGATTCCCTCACTTTGCCGCCCTGAGGGCGGAATTAAATAGGGTATATCAAACGGTCTTTCAAGTCCCCTGCCCCTATTATTTCCTGGATTTTTCCGATCTGAGGGCGGACGGGCTCAATAATCGCGGGGTCTCCTTCTATGAACTGGGCCGGGAGGATGAGGCCATGAAATACTTCGAACAGGCCCTGGAGATAAACGACTTTTTGCCCGAGGCGATCCATAACCTCACCTTACTCAAGGTAAGGAACGGAAAACTCAAACCGCAACGTGCCTTACGCCTTATCTCGGCCTCGAAGAAGAGGTTGGTCCGGGCCGAAATATTGGCGGAACTGGAAAGCAAAATAAAAAAAAAGGTCTTAAACGAAAAGGACAAGGCCATAGCAAACGGGCAAGACTGCAGCCAATCGGAGTTGCGTCTCTGCATGCCGCCCAGGTCCGCTGATATCTACCGGGAAGGTCAGCTCCTTTTGGCCGTGAAAAGAAACATCGGGGATCATATTGCCAACAAACGGTATGCGGCCGGATTCTCGGCCCTGTTTGCCGCCTGGAAGAATGCGGGATTCAAGAAAGATAATGAGTTGGGCCGTGCCTATCGAGAGCTTTTAAGTGTTGGGCAGGAAACCGATCTTGCCGGCGTGCAACGGGTTCGGACCATCGCCCTTACGGATGACGCCGTTTGTGGTCTGGCCTTTTCTGCCGATGCCAGGCTCCTGGTCGCTGCCACCCGAAACGGAAAAATCTGGTTTAAACCTCTCGGGCAGGAAGAAACCAAGAAGGGTATTGTCGGCTATGAGGCCGGCGTGAACAGCCTGGCCATAAACCCGAAGGGCACGTTCCTCATCACCGGGGCCACGGATGGTATTGTTTCCCTATGGCAACTAGATACCATAAAAAAATGTGCCGCGACCAAAAACCACAACGGCACGGTACGATGTGTGGCCGTAAGCGATGACGGATGCAGTATTGCCTCGGGTGGGGATGACGGCATTCTCAGGGTGCGTGAATTTCAGCCGGCAAGGGAGAAGAAATTTGCCATGGAGGAGGCCTGCGGTATTGTATCCCTTGCCTTTATCCCCCGTACCGGGTTTTTGGTGGCCGGCAATGCGGACGGATCAATACGTTTCTGGGAGAGAGAAAGCCAGCGCTGCACTATGATCATAGAGGCCCACTCTCAGGCAGTGGTCGGACTTTCGGTCTCTCCGGATGGAAAACTTCTAGCCACCGGAAGCAGCAATCGACTGCTGAAGATATGGAATGCCCAAACCGGCCGCTGCCTCAAACAGATAACCGCCCACGAAGAAGGGATTACTGCGGTCCTCTTTCCGGATAACCGGCACGTGATTACCGGCTGTGATGATGACACGGTAAAAATCTGGCATTCCGTGACCGGTGATTGTTTGCAGGTTTTGGAGGGCCGCGGTGAGGGGATATGTTCACTCGCCCGTGGTCCCTGGTCACAGACGTTTGCCGCCGGCCGTAAAGATGGGGCCGTCGTTGTTTGGATGCTCATATATCAGTTGGAATTCGCCGGATAGGGAAATTGTTAGATGGTAATAGACCGTCCCCGGGATAAGGCATGAATCATAACTGCAACAACATCGAAAACGCCGAGGTCCGGGATGTCGTATCTGGGAGCGCCGCACCCCAGTGCGGCGTTTGTGAGAATAAGAGTGGAGAAAGCCGCACTGGGGTGCGGCGCTCCCAGCAATACGCCCAAAAACATCGAGGCTGGTATTCGAGGGGATACCTTCCCCATTTCGATTCGCCCCATGTCATCCAGCACATC
>CAZDYX010000111.1:0-9488 GCA_964509775.1 uncultured Desulfobulbia bacterium
CCTCCCCCGCTCGACACTAAGGACTGGGTGAGTTTGTATGCGCAGCCGATCATCCATTTCTTTATGACCCTTTCGATCAATGCTTCTCGAGCGGATTCAGTCCCACCAAAGTCGGCTCGACCACAAGTTTGCCTGTCTTGTATCGTTCAAGGCTGAACGGTCTTATTTCCAAAGGAACCTCATTGGAAATTATCAATTCCGCTATTGCTTTTCCTCCGGCCGGCGCTCCCATGAACCCCATCCCGCCCCAGGCAGCGTTTAGGATGAATCCCTTGACCTCATCCACCCGCCCGAGCAAGGGGCCGCGATCCATTGTCTTGGCAACCACCCCTGCCCACTGACGCATGAGGCGCACCCCGGAAAGCCCCGTGAACAAGGAGGTAAACTTTCGGGCCATCGTCTGGACCGCTATCCCTGTGCTCTTTAATCCGGAGTAGGGCAGGCGGCCCTCGACTTCAGCGCCCCCTGCAAATTCCCCTCGTGCCGTCTGGTGCATGTAGCTCATCAGGCGCGGCGACGACAATGCTACCGGCAAAAACGGTTTGAGCGGTTCAGTGACCATCATTTCCAGTCGATAAATGTTGATGGGCAACTCAATGTTCACCATGGTGGAGAGTTCCCCGGAAAACGCACCCGCTGCATTAACTATCGTCCGAGTCCGGATGTCTCCGTTGGTGGTCTTTACGCCATCGATTTCTCCCGACCTGACCACGACGTCTGTGACTTCGGTGAAAGGAAATATGTCCGCACCGAGCCGGCGCGCCGCCCGGGCATATGCCCAGACTACTGCATCGTGCCTTGCAGAACCGGCCTCTGGCTGAAATATCCCACCGGCTGCCAATTCCCGATTCAGGGCAGGTACGAGGCGCCTCACCTCATGGGCTTCCAGGATGCGGCTGTTGAGTCCGAATCTTTGCTGGGTTTCGACGTGGGGGCGGTATGACTCGAGTTCCGCGGGTGTTGTCGCCAGGACAAGATATCCGTTGCGCGAGAACATCACATTGAAATCGAGCTCTGCCGACAGCCTTTCCCAAAGTCGCAGGCTTGTGTGGTAGAGGCGGATATATTCCTCAGATCCGAACGCCGAACGGACCATCTCCCCGTTGCGACCGCTGGCCCCACTGCCGAGATAACTCTTCTCGACAACGGCTATGCTCTGCATACCTCTTAGAGCCAGATTGTAGGCGACGGCCAACCCTTGAACCCCTCCGCCGACAATCACGACGTCATAACTTTTACGCATCCTGGTCTCCGCCCGTTTCGGTTGCGAGCCAGCCAAGGGGGATCGGCTCCACCGGTGGTCGCATCGTCGGGACTCGCAGCGCCTCGATCGGCTGTCCGGTCTTCTTGGAGTATATTTTGAGTATGTTGGCAGCGCACATCTTTCCCTGGCAAGGCCCCATGAAAGCACCTGTGAATCGTTTGAGGGTTTCAATATGGTTGTACCCCTCGGCGATTGCGCGCTCGATATCCGCTTCCGTCAAATCCTGGCAATAACAAACTATTTTTTTCGGCACCTGGATCCCCCCCCCCGGTACTAAATGAAACTTGTTATCTGACCTTAAAGAATCTTGCTGAAGAAGGTTTTTGCCCTTTCATGGGTAGGATTTTTCATGACCTCGGCCGGAACCCCCTCTTCAATGATGGCACCGTGATCGACAAAAACCAGCCGCTGCCCCACTTCACGCGCGAACCCCATTTCGTGCGAAACCACAAGCATCGTCATGCCTTCCTTTGCGAGGCTGATCATGGTCTCCAAAACCTCCCCCACAAGCTCGGGGTCCAACGCGCTCGTCGGTTCGTCGAACAAAAGGATTTTGGGCTCCATTGCAAGCGCTCTGGCGATAGCCACCCGTTGCTGCTGCCCCCCTGAAAGCTGCCCTGGAAAAATGTACTCCTTGCCTTTGAGGCCGACTTTCTGCAGGTAATAAAAAGCCTTTTCTTCGGCCTTCGGTTTTGGGATTTTTTTTACAAGCCTCAACCCCAAATTGACATTATGAACCGCATTCAGATGGGGGAAAAGGTTGAAGCTCTGAAACACCATGCCGACCTCGGAGCGGATCCGATGGATATCCGTAGCAGGCCCGTGGATGTCCTCACCGTCTACAATCACCTGTCCGCTCTGGATCGGCTCCAGTCCGTTTATGACTCTTAACAGTGTCGACTTGCCCGATCCACTCGGACCGACGATCACAATGACTTCGCCCCTGGCCACGGAAAGGGTGATGTTCTTCAGCACCTGAAGCTCACCGAAGTACTTGCAGACATCTCTTAACTGAACGATCATGAAATCCGGAACTTTCTTTCGCCCCGCTGAATAAGGAAAGCGAGAAGTTGCGTCAGCGTGACATAGATAAGGGCCACCATCGTGAATACCTGCATGTTTTCGAAGGTAGAAGTGGCTATGAGCTGGCCGGAGCGGGTCAGCTCCCTCACGGTTATGACGCTCGCCAGCGAAGAGTCCTTGAGAAGGATAATGTATGAAGTACCAATTGGCGGCAGGATGACACGCGCCGCTTGAGGAAGGATGACTCGGGCCATGATCTGCCGATATCTGAGCCCTATCGATCGGGCTGACTCCCACTGCCCCTTGGGTATCGAAAGTATCCCGGCTCTGAAAGTCTCCGCATGGTACGAGGAATAGCAGACACTCAGGGCGAAGATCCCGGCTTGCATGGCGTTCAGTTTGATTCCGATGTCCGGCATGACAAAGTAGACATAAAACATCTGCACCAGCAAGGGCACCCCTCGAATAAAGTTAATCCAAAGACGGACCGGGCGATAAATCCAGGTTCGATCGCTGATCAGCGCAAGTGATAGAATAAAGCCAAGCACTGTTGAAAGGATGATGGCTGCAACTGTGATCTCGATGGTATAAATAGTCCCTTTGAGCAGTATCGGCATGAACTCGAGAAAATTCTTGATCAGTCGCTCCATCGCCCCATCCTAATAATAAAAAAGACCCGCCGACGGGGTGGCCCACCAGCGGGTCGTAGCTGCCTATTGCCCCCAATTGGTGAGGATCTGTTTTATTTTTCCTTCTTTGTGGAGCTTCTGCACGACCTTGTCGACCTCAACCTTGAGATCCTTGTCTCCCTGGTTGATGCCGGCGCCGATCTGGGTTTGCCAGGCTGGCACGTAGGCCTCAGCGATTTTAACTTTAAACTCCGGTTTGGTTTTGACCAGCCAGCCCGCAACCGGCCCATCGACGACCCCGGCATCGATTCGCCCAAGGGTAATCTCTCTCATGATGTCTTGGATGTTGTCATAGATTTTCAGATTCTGGATACCTTCCTTTTCGAGGTTCTTTGCGTAGACGGTGCCGACTTGGGCTCCTATCGTGAGATTCTTGATGTCGGCTATCCCCTTGTACGGCTTGGTGTCTTCTTTTTTGACAATTAAGGTCTCGGCATAAGGATAGATAGGGTCAGAGAAATCTATGACCTTTTTTCTTTCATCGGTGATGGACATCGCAGCGCAGATCAGGTCAATCTTGTTGGATTGAAGACTTGGGATCAGGGAGGCCCAAGGGGTTTCAATTACTTCGAGCTTGACCCCGAGGTGATCCGCAAACGCTTGGGCCACATCGACCATGATGCCGGATATCTTGCCAGTATTCGTATCCAGGAAGGTGGTCGGGACCCCTGTGGCCGTGGAGCCTATTTTGAGCACCCCGCTTTTCTTGATGCGATCAACTGCAGATTCCGCCATGGCTGAATTCTGCCCCGAAAAAAAGATGACAAACACAATCCCCCAAGCGACCCAAAGCTTTTTCATGAGCACCTCCTTCGACATGGTATGTGGTGGTTTGTTCTCGGGTGCGTGATTTTCGAGGAGTCAATAACGCCACTTTGAAAAATGAATCATATTTTTTCATAGCAACCGATCTCATTTCAAGTCAAGAGATATCTCGGGAGTAACTATCGGGTTTTTGAGTGGCAATAGATGGTCTTCCTAATAATTATGGTAAGTTGTATGGATGTGTGGCGA
This sequence comes from uncultured Desulfobulbia bacterium, assembly GCA_964509775.1. Taxonomy (GTDB): domain Bacteria; phylum Desulfobacterota; class Desulfobulbia; order Desulfobulbales; family CAZDYX01; genus CAZDYX01. The sequence continues at coordinate 3,991 of CAZDYX010000111.1, forward strand.
CTGAGAAGTCGGAAGACACTTTCATTTCCATGCCCCGGAAAGCCCGGCGGATGGCGGCGATCACAGCCAAATCCCAGCCGTTCCGTCACCTGCGGGCGCAGATAGGCGGTCGCATCCAGCGGCTGTTCAAAAATGAGGTCATCCCCATCGCAACCCAATCCGCACCTTGAGTTGTCTTCCACAGGTCTTAGCTTCTCTCAGTCGGGTCGGTCTTTTAGGTGCCCGGAATTGCACGGCGTGAAGAGAGGAAATAATTCAGAACCCTGATGTCCATGACACGGAAAAATGACCTTTCAGGCACGCGGCATAAGGAGGTGCGACATGAGAACGGACTTCGCAAAAAAGGCAAAACGCTGCTGTTCGATCGAGCATGATCGGCTCGTCGCCGAGCTTGAAAACTGCGACAAAACGGCAAGCGACCCACCGAAATGGCATCGTTGCGCGCGCGTTACGTCCCGCAAGAGCGCTGCCCGGGCGAGATCGTGCATGCTTCGCAAATGAAGCCCAATGTTGGGGGGGGGGGCGGCCTCTTGTTATGGGAGGGGCCTTGAAAATCCGAAAACACGAAAAGAAAGGAGGCTCGGGATGTCTAAAATCAATTGGGAGAAAGACTTTCAAAAAGCGGTGGAATCGGCCGCGAAAAAACACAAACCAATTTTCCAGGATTTCTGGTTCGACGGCTGACTGGGATGTGTTGCCATGGATACGGGTCCGTATTCCGATGAAAAGGTCCAGCAGTACATCGAAAGTGAATTCGTTCCGGTGAAAAGCCAATGCTTTTGGGACAAGCGAACCGAGACCATGAAGCGGTTCGACATTTCATGGACACCGACCCTGGTGGTCCACGATCCGACGGGAAAGGAACACCACCGAATTGTCGGCTTCGTTCCAACCGACGATTTCCTGGCGCACCTGAAGCTTGGCAAGGGGAAAATGTTTTTCAACCGATTCCGTTTTGAAGACGCGGTCAAGGAACTGACCTCGGCCATGGAGCAGCATCCCAAGTCCGGGCCGGCGGCCGAGACAATCTTTTTCCTGGGGGTTGCCAAATACTGGAAGACCCATGACCCCAAGGGGTTGCGCTGGGCCTACGACACCCTCGCATCGCGCTTTCCCCAAAGCGAATGGGCTCGAAGGGCAGAACCCTACAAGCAGATCCCTCTTTAGGGCAGGGGCGGTTCGATCCCGGCCGCCGGCGCCATTGCGAGGCAAAAGGCGGTCACGGGAAACAACCATTTCGATTCACTGACCGATTGGATCTCGGGGTGAACTCGGGAGAATGCAGTAACCTTTCCCCGGGCAATGGGTCATTACGAATGCCCCGTGGAAAAAGAAGGGCAGCAGGCAGCATCTAAGCCGAAAGCCTTTCAGTCATTGACCACGCGGGTGTTGTTCCTTCCAGAAAAGCAAGACCCTTGGGCCGGCCCCAAAGGCCACCCAAGGGGTTTTTTTTATCTGGGATCGAACACCCCGCTTGAACCCGCGCGGCCCGGTCCTGACCGTCTTGACATGAGCATAAGCCTGATTAAGTTCTTCGCCTGCCTGTAGACTGCCGACCCTTCCAGCTCTCGGTGCAACTTCCAGTTATCTGCTGGCATATCCGATCGAGGTCGAATCCTTGGACAATCCAGAGATCAAAGTCGCCATCCTCGGCGAGGATCCCAAGTTCCGCAAGCAGCTTGTGAGGCTTCTCAGGGAAGAACCCGACATTTGCATCGTGATAGATGCAGTGGGTGCCGCTGCCGGGATCCGAAGGATAGAAGAGCAAAAGCCTGACGTGATTCTGGTGGACAAGAACAACCCTTTCACCGAGGGCCTGGAGACCACCAGCATGGTGGTCTCCAGATTCCCGGACACCAAAGTCATTGTCCTGTCCATGAGTTCAAGAAACTCCGTGACCGCCAGCTCCTGCCAGACCTGGGCGTGTTACTCCATGTGCGAGAACTGCAACCCCGAAGAGATCCTGGCTGCGATCAGAGAAGGCCGTGAAGGCTTTCTTGGATAGCCAGGTCCGTTTTTCCGCTCCACCTAAAGTCAGCCCCCGGCAAAGCCCCATCGGTAGTCGGCAGAATTTTGTTTAAAAGAAAATAATTCCTTGACAAATAATATAGAAACATATTTATAGTTCAAAAAAGTATCTAATTAGAAACATTTTGTGCCATATTTTTAAATTTTAAGGTTTTTCGAAGCCGGCCGAGGTCGATATGCAAAATGCCCTGCTCGACGCATTGGACAAGGAAATAATCCGTCTCCTGGTCGAAGACGGGCGGATCCCCATCGGCACTCTGGCAAAGCGGCTGAAGGTGACCGCCCCGACTTTGCGCAAACGAATCAAAAAGATCGAGAAAGAGGGCCTGCTCAAAGTCTCGGGTCTCATCGATCCGCAAAAACAGCCGGAAATGACGACCGCGCTGGTCGCGATGAACATCCAATCTCATGGAAAGATGGACCAGATTCTGGCGAAAATAGCCGCCCTTCCGAATGTCGTCTGGGCGGGAGTCGTTACCGGGCGCTACGACATCATCGCCGAAGTGCTCATATCCGGCGGGAAGAACGAGCTGTATCGCTTCACGACCGAGACGATCCTCAAGCATGGGGAGGTTGTCCGCAGCGAATCCTTCGTCATCATGAAATCAGCCGGCAACTGGGTGCGGCCCAAGTTCGACAAGTGATCTTTGTCTTCGATCGCACTTTGCCGTTTCCGACAGACTAAACCCGAATCCTGTGTTGCAATCCATGCAAACCGCGGATTTCATCGAACTGGAAGAAAAATACGGGGCCCACAACTACAAGCCGCTTGACGTTGTTCTGAGCAGGGGCAAGGGGGTCTGGGTCTGGGATGTCGATGGCCGGAAATATCTGGACTGTCTGGCGGGCTATTCCGCGGTCAATCAAGGGCACTGCCACCCCAAAATCTTGGACGTAATTCAGAGCCAGGCCGGGAAGCTGACGATGACCTCCCGCGCCTTCCGCAATGATCAGCTGGGGCTTTTTTCCAAAGAGCTCTGCGAGCTGACCAACTCCCACAAAATCCTGCCCATGAACAGCGGCGCCGAGGCGGTGGAGACCGTCATCAAGGCCGTCAGAAAATGGGGCTACTCGGTGAAAGGCGTCCCCAGGGACAAGGCCGAAATCATCGTCTGCCAGAACAATTTTCACGGGCGAACGATCACTTTGGTAGGCTTCAGCACCGAAGATCATTATCGCGGCTCGTTCGGACCCTTCACTCCGGGGTTCAAAATAATTCCCTACGGCAACGCCGACGCACTCGAGGAAGCCATCACTCCCCACACGGTCGCGTTTTTGCTGGAACCCATTCAAGGGGAAGCGGGAATCATCATTCCGCCGGAAGGCTACCTGAAAAAGGCGAAAGCCATCTGTGAAAAAAACCAGGTGGTCCTGATCCTGGACGAGATCCAGACGGGCCTTGGTCGCACCGGCAGGCTCCTGGCGGAGCAGCACGAGGGTATCGAAGCGGATGTCACCTTGATCGGCAAGGCCCTGTCCGGTGGGTTTTACCCGATATCCGCGGTCCTCTCCAACACCGAAGTGCTGGGCGTGCTCAAGCCCGGAGAGCACGGGAGCACCTTCGGCGGGAATCCGTTGGCATGCGCCGTGGCCAGGACCGCGCTTAAGGTTCTGAGCGAAGAGAAGATGATCGAAAACGCGGCGGAGGTCGGAAGGTATTTTCTGGGCGCGCTGCGGCAGATCCAAAGCCCATTGATCAAGGAGGTTCGAGGCCGAGGGCTTATGATCGGCCTCGAGCTTTTTCCACGGGCCGGAGGAGCCCGCGCGTATTGCGAGCGGCTGATGTCACTGGGGGTACTGTGCAAGGAGACGCATGACAACACGATTCGATTTACCCCCCCGTTGATCATAAAGAAAAAGGAGATCGACTGGGCGATGGAGAGAGTCTCCTCCCTGTTCGCGGACGCCTGAATCGTTTTTTCTAACTGGTGTCCATCCAGAAATGGTGGATTTCGGTTCAGGCCAAGGCCGCAGCGATTTCGCAACCGCAGGCGTAGTGAGCGCTACGCCGAGGATTGAGAAGAGCGAGAACGCCGGCATGGGCCGCAAGACGCCGTTTATGGATGGACACTGGACCTTTAACCACCCCGACGAAATGGAGGCGGTTTGTTATGATCAACAGGATTGCCGTTGTTGGTGCTGGTAATGGCGGAAAAGCAAGCGCCGTCGATCTCAAGCTTCATGGAAAGCACGTCCGTCTTTTCGAGTTCCCCGAGTTCAGAGCAAATATCGAAGGCCTTATCGAAAATCCCACCCTGACGGCCACCGGCGCCGTCAACGGCCAGGTGCGCCTGGACATGGTGACGACGGATCTCGCCGAAGCCGTCTCCGGCGCGGACACGATCATGATTTGCACCCAGGCGCTCGTCCAGGAACGGATAGCGAAGGAACTGGCCCCCATCGTTCAATCCCATCAGCTCATAATTCTCAACCCGGGCTCCACCGGCGGGGCGCTCCTTCTCGCAAAAGTCTTTCGCGAATCCGGGTTGACAAAACTGCCCGTTATCGTTGAGACCGCAACGCTGACCTATGGGTGCCGAGCGAAGGGGGCCGCGGTCGAGATTGCCGTCAAGGTCAACCGTGTTGTGTACGGGACCTTGCCGGCGTCGGCACTGGGCACGGTCGGCGGTGAGCTGGAGGCGCTCTATCCCGGCCTCGTGCGCGCGGCGAGTGTTCTGGAGGCAGGCCTGAACAATGCCAATCCCGTGATTCATCCGGCAATTACCATCCTGAACGCAGCGCGCATCGAGAACGAAGGAGATCGCACCTTCTTTTACGGGGACGGGGTCTCTCCGACGGTCGCCCGGTTGATTCAAAAATTGGACGAAGAACGAATGGCGCTGCTGCGGGCGTTCGGGTATCCGGCTCAATCCGATCCGGAGACTTCGGTCGAACAAGGATATGCATCCAGCACCGACTACCATGATTGCTACAAGAAAGGAGAGGGTTTCAAATCATTTCGCAACCCCAACACGCTTAACAACCGCTATTTTCATGAGGACATCGGAATGGGGTTGGTCCTGTTCTGCTCTTTGGGAAAGATGCTCGGTATCCCGACTCCGACCTGTGAAGCGGTCGTGAAAATGGGAGGAGTCCTGATGAATGAAGATTATTTCAAAAAAAACGCGAGAACCGTTGAATCGTTAGGGCTTGCGCGTAGAGCACTGCCCGAGGTGAAAAAATACCTTGAAACCGGCGAATGGTCATTGCCGGATCCAATGCCGACCCACCGCCACATCATTCCGGCGGATGACTGAATGAAAGTTTCTTTTTTGGGGGCCCGGCATCGTCGTCAAAGAGGAAGTGCTGGAAAATCAAAACACATTAACAACAAGGAGGTAGAATCATGTCACGCAAATGGTTGAGTTGGGTGATGGCGGTATTGATGGTTGCGGGGATCGCCATGACGGCGTCCGCGGGCACCCTGGAGGATATCGCGCAGCGGGGCGAGCTGCGGGTGGCCTGCCAGA
>CAZDYX010000112.1:0-9475 GCA_964509775.1 uncultured Desulfobulbia bacterium
TCAAGTGTGGGTAACAGTCAGTTTGAAGGGGTAGGGTGGGGGTGAACGGTTACCTGTTGGCAAAAGTCGTAAACACAGACGGCGTCGGAGATGGCATGCTCGGAGTCTTCCTCAATACTCACTCGTCCCTGATGTCTGCGGTCTTTACCCGGTTTCGGCCTTCCTCCTTGGCCTTATAGAGGGCCTTGTCCGCAATGGCGATGAGCATCGCGGGCTCCGTGCCCCGATCCGGGATCAACGAGCTCACCCCCACGCTGATGGTTACATGCTCGCTGACCTTGGACCTAGCATGGGGGATCTTGAGCTCGGCGAGCCGCTCGATCATGTATTCGGCCACGCCCACCGCGCCCTCCGCATCGGTATCCGGCAGGATGGCGGCAAACTCCTCCCCGCCGTACCGGGCAGCGAGATCGGTCTCCCGTTTCATGGATCGTTCTATGACCCCCGCCACCTGTTTCAGGCAGTCATCGCCCCGCTGATGGCCGTAGTTGTCGTTATAGAGCTTAAAAAAATCGATGTCGAGCAGAATCAAGGAGAGGTAATTGCCGTGTCGCATGGCCCGGTGCCACTCCTGTTTGAGGACCTCGTCGAATTGGCGGCGGTTGGCGATGCCGGTGAGGCCGTCCAGGGAAGAGAGTTTTTGCAGGGTCCGGTTCGCATCGGCAAGGTCGCGCTGGCTTTCTTGAAGCGCCCGGAAGGCCTCGTCGCGTTGTTTTTGGTAGATGTAGGCCCGGGAATGATACCGGATGCGGGCGATGAGTTCGACCCGGTCCGGCAGTTTGACCACATAGTCATTGGCGCCGATGGCAAAGGCCTGACTCTTTATTTCCGGCTCCTCCTTGACCGACAGGACAATGATCGGCACCTGACAGGTGTCCGGATTCACCCGGAAGAATCGGACCATCATCAGCCCGTCGATCTCCGGCATGACCAGATCCTGCAGGATGAGGGTGGGAAGGATCTGGTTAGCCATTTTGACGGCCTTGGTGGGGTCGGAGCAGTAGTGGAATTCGATGTCGTCTTCCGCCTCCAGGGCCCGTCGTACCGCCTCGGCGATAATAGGCTGGTCGTCGATCAGGAGCACGGTGATTTTATAGGCGCGGAGGGCCTCGATATCGTTATACATGGTCGTTACCGTACGGAATAGATCTTTTTTTGGGGGCGAGCAGATCAATGATATTGGGTCCGACATTGCATATGGGAAGAACCTCCTTGGCCGCCCCTAGTTCCACGGCGGCCCGGGGCATGCCGTAGACCACCGACGTGCTCTCGTCCTGCGCTATGGTATGCCATCCCCGACGGCGCAGGGCAAGGAGGCCTTCCGCACCGTCCTTACCCATGCCGGTAAGGAGCACTCCGATGGCATTGCCCTTCCAGTACCTGGCCACGCTATGGAAGAAGACGTCTACCGAGGGGTGATAGACGATCTCTTTTGGTTCCGGAGTATAACGGAGGCCCCCCCCTGCGGTTAAGACCACGTGACCGTCGGTACTGGGCACCAGGATCGTTCCGGCCTGGGGGCGGTCACCCTCGTGGACCATACGGACGGAAAGCTCCAGTTGTTCGTTTAACCAATTGATCATTCCCGGTGCGAACTCCGTGTCCATATGTTGAATAACGACCACGGCGCAGGGAAAATTCTTGGGCAGATAGGAGAGTACCGTGACCAGGGCATTGGGGCCGCCGGTGGAGGAGCCGATGACCAGTAAACATTCCTGCGAGGCCGGCCCCTTGGTTTCAACGGCAAAGGGGGGCGTTTCCGTCCGGCGGTGGACCGGACCGTTGCCGGTAAGGATGTTGATCTGGCCGATCTTGTTCAGCAGGGTCCTCTCGCCCACGGCGTTGTCAGACCTGCCGTAAATCGGCGTCTTCACCGCATCCAGGGCGCCCGCGCCCATGGCCTCGAAGACCTTGGCCGAATGACCGGAGACCGTGGAGGTGACGATCAGGATGGGGCAGGGGGTGGATTTCATGATGCGCCGGGTGGCCTCCACCCCGTCCAGCACCGGCATGATCAGGTCCATCAGGATGAGGTCGGGCCGTTGGAGCCGGCAGAACTCGACCGCCTCCGCGCCGTTGCCGGCCACCCAGATTATCGAATGTTCGGGAGCACTGGCGAGGATACGGCGCATACTCTCCACGGCGATAATGGAATCATTAACAATTGCTATTCGCACCTTTGCTTCTCCGTCCTGTCTGATTAAATCTGCGGCCCGCCGATCAGGTCTTCCACGGCCCGGGCCAGGGTCTCGTCCTGAAAACTGCCCTTGGTGAGATAGTAGTCGGCCCCGGCCTCGAGACCCCGATTGCGGTCCTCCTGCCGGTCCTTGTAGGAGACGATGATCACCGGCAGCGATTTTAAGCGGGCATCGTTTTTTATCAGGGTGACGAGTTCGATGCCGTTCATGCGCGGCATATCCACATCGGTGACGATCAGATCATAGCCGCCTTGACGCAGGGTGTTCCAGGCGTCCATGCCGTCCACGGCCACATCCACGTCATAGCCCCTGGCGGAAAGCATTTTACGCTCCACCTCGCGCACCGTGATGGAGTCATCGACGACGAGAATGCGTTTCATCTTTTTTTCCACCTCGGGTCCGGAACGGATGATCCGTTGGAGCCGGTTGACGGAGATGAGGCCGTCCATGGAACGGACCAGGTCCTCCACATCGACGATGAGCACCGGCGAGCCGTCCTCGAGCAGGGCCGCGGAGCTGATGTCCTTTAGTTTGCCGAGCCGTGGGTCCAGGGCCTGGACCACCAGGTCCCGGATCCCGAGAAACCGGTCGATAATGAGGCCGTATTGGTTGAACCGGTCACTAAGCACAATGATGGACAGGTCCACCGATTGTTTGGGACCCTGCTCCTTCTCCAGGATCTGACGGGCCGATACCAGGCCGATGCGCTGATTGTTGAGGGCAAAGTATTGCCGACCCTCCACCTCCTTCAATTGCTCCTCCGGCAGTTGCAAGACCCGATCGATGGCCACCATGGGAAAGGCGTAGGGTTCCTTGTTTATCTCGACCAGAAGCGCCCTCATTACCGACAGGGTGAGGGGCAACAGCATTTCAAACCGCGTGCCCTGACCCCCTTTCGTGCTGCCGCGCACCACGCCCCGGACCTCGGTAACCACGCTGTGGACTACATCCAGCCCCACCCCCCGGCCCGACACCTTGCTCACCGTTTTTTTGGTGCTGAAATTGGGGAGAAATAAAAAATCGAGCAGTTCCGTCTCGCTGAGGTCAGCGGCGATGTCCGCGGCTACCAACCCCTTTTCCACGACGCTCTCGCGTATCAGGTCGAGATTCACCCCATGGCCGTCATCGGCCACTATGATATTGAGCATCCCCGAGCTGTGCCGGGCCTCGAGGCGGATTACGGCCTTTTGCGGTTTTCCAAGGCCTTCCCGCTCCTCCGGCATTTCCAGTCCGTGATCGATGGCATTGCGCAAGAGGTGATTGAGCGGGGCCTCGATTTTTTCCAGGATATCCCGGTCCACCAGGGTCTCGGCCCCCACGATATCGAGCCGGACATCCTTGCCCAGTTCCCGGGCCACATCGCGCACCATGCGCGGGAATCCCTGGATGCCGTCGCTGAAGGGCCGCATCCGATTGGAGATTACCTCCCGGTAGAGACGATGGGATATCTCGGTGACCCGGCGGGCATGGTCTTCTATCTCTGTCAGGGCCTCGGCCATGAGATTCCGGCACTGGTCGAGTTTCCGGCGTTGTTCCAGGAAACGGTTTTCCAGCGGTCGTCGATACCGGACTGGATACCCCGCAGATCATCCCGGGTCTTTTCCATTGCTTGGAGAAGTTCGTCCTGGCGGCGTTTGAGACGAAGCATGGTAAAGGCGAATGACGGCAGCCAACGTGATTCCACCAGCACTTCACCGGCCAGGCCCATAAGCCGGTTCATCCCTTCCGCGGAGACCCGCAGGTCCCTGTCCTTGCCCTTGTCCTCCTTTTTGGCCTGGGACTCCGCCTTGGGGGTAGTCCCAGGGGTATCGCCGGCATCCTTCGAAATATCCGGCCGTGGCAACGATACCGGTTGAGCGACGGCCTCAATAGGAGAAGAAGGCCTTGCCAATGCCGGCGCCTCCGCGGATTTCTTTTTTTCAAGCAACGAGGAAAGGGCGTGCACCAGATCGTCTATAGGCCCCTTATGTTCGGAAAGCCACCCCTCGGCCTCGATATCGACGAGACGGGCAATGGAGGTAAGGGCATCCACCCCTTTGAGCAGGAGGTCGATATGTCCCTGTTGGACAATGACCTGTTTTTTCTGGGCCGCGACAAAGACATCCGCCATGGCATGGGCGAGGCGCACTGCCGGGTCGAGCTCCACGATCCTCGCCGCCCCCTTGATCGAATGGGCCGCCCGCATAAGAGATTCAAGAAGGGTTGGGGCGGCGGAGTCCTGCTCCAGGGCAAGAAGATTCCGGGTAAGGGTGGAGCAATGGTTTTCCGCCTCCATCCGGAAGAGGTCCATCATGGTCATATTGCCCGGGTCTATCGCCGCCGGCATTTTTACCGACGGCAAGGAAGGCGACCCCTTTTGTTCTTGGACCGTTGGGGGCTTTTCTACGGGGGCTGCGGGGGGTATCCCCCCCCTTTTTTCGATAAACGAGGAGAATTTTTCCGTAAGCGCTGCTATTTGACCAATATGTTCGGAAAACCATCCGTCGGTCTCGGTATCGGCAAGGTGGGCAACGGCGGTAAGCAGATCCACCCCCTTGAGCAGGAGGTCGATGTGGTCTTGTTGGACGGAAAGTTGCCTTTTCTGGGCCGCGACAAAGACATCCTCCATGGCATGGGCGATGCGCACCGCCGGGTCGAGCCCCACGATCCTCGCCGCCCCCTTGACCGAATGGGCCGCCCGCATAAGGGATTCAAGAAGGGTCGGCGAGGCAGGGTCCTGCTCCAGGTCAAGAAGGTTCTGGGTAAGGGTGGCGCAATGGTTTTCCGCCTCCATCCGGAAGAGGTCCATCATGGACATGTCACTGAGACTGCCGGCGCCCGTCATGCCAGACTCCTGGTAAGTGCTGAAAAGAGAAGCTCATCGACAAGGATGCCGACATCCATATCCCCTAAATTGAGAATGCCTTTGGTGTAAACCGCCTTTGAACCGGAAACGGTAACCGGCAGATCCCGCAACATATCGGGCCGGTAACGAACATGGCCGCGGACCTCGCTTACCGGAAATACCAGGTTTTTCCCGGACCGGGCCGCCACCACCAGACGTTCCGGGGTGACGAAGGTCAAGTTTTGCTGTTCCTCCTTTTCCTCGCGCTCGATTCCGAGGATTCCGCCGATGGAGACACAGATCTCGAGTTTGCCGCGGATATTGACGACACCGCGCAGGATCTTGCTGCTTCGGTGGGGCAGACTGTGAATGGTCGCCATCTCCACCACCTCACGGATAAGGGAGGCGGGCAGGGCAAGCCATTCTCCCCCGGCCCGGAAGACAAAGGCGGTTTTGGTGTTGACGTCCAGGGAGGGCTTTTCCCGGGTCAAAAGCATCGTCCACTCCTGTTGGTATTCGGGCGGCGGTGGGCGGTCGAGGAGACGGCGGCCGGCATTGGCATAGGTGGGACAGTTCCGGCAATGAATTACCTTGCCGAGTTCCGGGCAGCGGTTGGCCGGATCGGCCCAGACCCCATGGCGGTTCCAACAGGCGTCGATTATTTCCTTGTCTTTTGGGTCTGCTCCATTTTGCACGTTAGCGATGATCCTCCTTAAATGAAGAATTCAGGAGTCAGGAAAGGGTTCGCGATGCTCTCTATTTCTGATTCTGACTCCTGACTCCTATTCCATTTTCATTGTTCATTGTGCCCGCAGGCATGGGGGTTAGTGGGTTTCTGCCTGCCCCTGTTGGGCCTGCCGTTCCTCCAGGCGTTGTATCCGTTTCTTTAAGGCCCCGGCCCCGATACGATCTCCCAGACGTTCCGAGAGGAGTTGTAAAAGGATAAGGGCATCCATATATTCCGGCTCAAGATACACGGTCTTGCGTAAATATTTCATGGCCCCCTCCATATCGCCGGTGGCGTTCCGGATCACGCCGAGCAAAAAATAGGCCTGGGAACTGGGACCATGCTCATGAAGGTGGTCCTGGCACAGCCTGGCCGCCTCTTCCAGCCGTCCCTGATCCGCCGATTGCCGGGCGAGGGTGATGTCGTTCGCGGATGGCCTTGGCAGATGGGCTGTGGCCCGGGCTGTGGCGGCAACCTCTCGTCCGGCCAGGATTTCCACCGGAGGCGCCGCCGGGACCACCAACAGCGCAAGACTTTTAATTACTTCTGAACTACTGGTTGTATCAGGCCGTTTTGTCGTTGTTTTTTTCTTAAAGGCAAATGCCTGGTGAAACGGAACATTGATAAGATCGCCGCCGTGCACCACCCCGGCCTCGGCGTGACCCAAAAAGAGCAGCCCCTCAGGATTAAGCAAACGCTCCAGGGTGGTAATGGTGTGTTGTTGGGATTCGGCATCAAGATAAATGAGCAGATTCCGGCAGAAGACAATGTCGTATTTCCCGAAATTTTCCATAAAATAGCGGTTTAGGATATTGCCATGTAAAAAACGAATTTTTTTCCGCACCGCTGGCCTTATTAGGTAACCCTCCTCGGTCCTTTCGAAAAAAAGCTGCCGGAAATCAAGTTGAGAACCGCGGAAGGAGTGTTCGCCGTACAGACCTTTTTCAGCACGAGCCAAGGCCCGTCGGCTGATATCGATCGCATCGATGCTTAGACGTATGGCCGGCCAGCCTGCATACAAAAGGGCGATGGCGATGGTATACGGCTCCTCGCCGGTGGAACAGGGGACGCTCAAGATCTTCAGCATACCATCCCGGTGCCTCGGCAACCAATCTTTCATCACAAAGCCAATCATGGCTTCAAAGGCCGCTTCATCCCGGAAAAACCAGGTTTCCGGCACCACCACCTCTTCGATGAGTTCTTTGACCTCAAACATCGAGGTCTTGAGATACGTTACATAGGCCGTCTCCTCAAGGATGCCGAGGGCCAGCATCCGTTTTCTGATGGCGTTCTCCACCGTCAGTTGGCCGATAGAGGTGATTTTTAGACCCAGGTTCTGATGAAGCAGGGTCTCTATTTCGATATGAGCCATGAGGTACAGTTAGTAATTATCATCAATCCTGAAAAAGGTCTTTTACCATATGAGCCGGGATCATACGGACAAGATCAAACCACTGCACCATTTCATCCTTGTTGCCGTCGTCCTTTCCCGTATACAAGGCATCATCCATGAGGATTCCCGAAGAAGGAATGGTTGTTTGTTTGATCTTTGCCGTTTCCGTGATCCGTTCAGCGATCAATCCCAGGAGCTTGTCCTGGTTTTCCATGTATGGGTAGGCAACCAGGATGATTCGCGTACTGAACCGGTATTTACAGGGGGTGCCTTCGGAGAGGGAACTCAAGTCGATCACCGGCACCGGGGTCCCCCGGTAGTTCATGATTCCGGCCACATAATCGGGCGCCTTGGGGATCTTTTTTAGACGCACGTAGGGGACAATCGTCACAATTCTTTCGGTGGGCAGCGCAAAGCGGCCGTCCCTTATTTCAAAAAGGAGAAGAAGCATCCTGTTACTCCATATCCCCTTGCTTCACCTTGAAACGTGATACCCCGTCCTGCAGGATAAGGGCGGCCTTGTTCAGTTGGAAGATGGTGGAACCTGTCTGGGCGATGGATGCGGCGGTTTTGCGGGCGGCGTCGTTGAGCTGGCTGATCGCCTCGCTGATCTGTCTCGCCCCCAGGGACTGGGCCGCGATCCCTTCATTTACCGTCTCCACTTGCGGCATAAGGGTCTGCACCTGGTTGATGACCTCGCCGAGCTGGGTGCTGCTTCGGTGGATGTCATTTACACTGCGGCGCACGTCCTCGGCGAATTTATCGATCCCCATGACGCTTGAGGATACCGCGGACTGCACATCCTGGACCATCTGTTCGATGTCATAGGTGGCGACCGCGGTTTGATCGGCGAGGCGCCGGATTTCGGTGGCCACCACCGCAAAGCCGGCGCCGTATTCGCCGGCCTTCTCGGCCTCGATGGCCGCATTTAAAGATAGGAGATTGGTCTGGTCGGCAATCTTGTTGATGGTCTTCACCACGCCGGCAATATTGCCGGCCTTCTCACTCAATATCGACAATTTATCGACGATGGAGCTCGTGGCGGTTTCCATCTTGGCCATGGTCTTGTTGATATTGGCAAGCCCCGCGTGTCCTTCGGTGGCGGATTGTGCGGTTTCCTGGGTGAGACGGGTCACCTTCTTCATGGTCTCCATGAGATTGGCGGAGGTGGCCGCAATCTCAGTGGTCGAGGCGGCGATCTCACTGGTGGTGGCGGCATGTTCGTTGGCGCTGGCCTCCTGCTGTTTGATGGTGGCCGCAATCTCGGTGACGGAGCTGGTGACCTGAATCCCTGAAAGTTGAATCTGCCCCACCAGTTCGGAAAGATACCGGATCATCTGATTGAAACCGTCAAAGAGGATGCCCAGCTCATCGTTGCGGTCATAGGATACCCTTCGGGTAAGATCGCCGTTGATCATCTCGCGCATGGCCGCAGCAATTTGGGAGAGGGGCAGGTTAATGCCGCGGATAAGAAGATAACTCGCCAGCAGGGAGGCAAGGACAGCCACCACCAGGGTGGCGACGAAGGCCTGTTTGGAGGTGGAATATTGTATTTGGGCGTTATCGAATTTACCCTTGAAGGCGCCAAGTCTTTCTTGTGCGAGGGTATTGATGACGGCGAGATAGTCGGTTAGGAGGGGGTAGAGCTTTTCATCGGTCAGGGCATCGAGTTTGTCCCGGTTTTTCTCTTTAAGCAGGGTAATGGTTAAGGCGGTCACCTCATTGCTTCTGGCAATCAATGGACGGGCCGGGGCGAGCCAGTCGTTTCCTGCCTCATTTAGTTCAAACAGGACGTCCCATTTCTTTTTAAGGTTAACCTGGGTCTGTTCAATCTGTTGTAGGGCCTTATCCCATGAGAGCTGGTCAAACAGGACCTTGTCGACCGCATCGACGAGGTCGTAGCGCACCAGATGCTCCATCTCCCGGAGCCCTTCCAGGGCGAGCACCTGATTCTGATAGACAGAAGAAAGGACCTGGTTTGCCCTCTGCATCCCGGTGAGTCCTCCGATACCGGCGCCAATAAGCAGCAACAACAGGAATCCGACGAAACCGGCAAGACGTACCATGATGCTTATTTTTTTTGTAAATGCAGCCATCGTTCCCCCTTCCTCAGCGAGAGTTAATAAAATAACAGTTGATCTTATCCCTTTGATTTTTTAAAACCATTTAATCTTTTTCATTATACACAAAGACAAAAAAAAACGTCAAAGAACTTCGACCGGTACAATTTACCGTGAAAAAAGAATTCAGGAGTCAGGAGTCAGAATTCAGAATTCGTCCTGAACATACCCAGCTTGTCTTTATTTCCTTATTCTGACTCCTGAATTCTGAAT
>CAZDYX010000113.1:0-9380 GCA_964509775.1 uncultured Desulfobulbia bacterium
CACCCATGATCTGATGATGGGGATCACCCAGAAATTACCCACCGAGATATCAGTGGCCCTGGCCATGACCCTGGCCGGCAATAATATCTTCCCCCCTGATCTCAACCGTCATACGACGCTTACCTCCCTCTACGGCACCCTGGCCATGGCCAGGGTGCACTCGCAGAATCCCCGGACCTATGCCGAGATCATGGCCAGCAAGGGCGAAGGCCGTAAGATCGTGCGTGATTTTGTACGCAGCTTGACAACGGTATTGGATCTGGCTGACAGCGGAGAAATAGATAAGCTCTGCGACCTCATCGAAGGGAATCGGGTCTTTCTCGTCGAGGAGTTTCTTTCCGCAGGCATGAAACATGCCATTATGGTGGATGAAACGCTTGGCAAAATGGGGCGGATATGATAAGAGAATTCAGAATTCAGGAGTCAGAATTCAGAATAAAAGACAGGCTCTTAGAGGCATACCTCGCCTCTATTCCGGATTCTGAATTCTGAATTCTGACTCCTGACTCCCCTTCCATAAGGTTATCAAGATATGCATGTGATGAAAAAATCTCCGGAGGAGAAAAACAACTTTAATCTAATAATTTATGTCTTGATCGTTTCCCCGCCCCAGGCTGATATTGCCGAACTTATCAATGTTCTTTCGAATAATGGCTATTCGCCAAGATGGATACAGGTCGTAAACGTCGCTGATATGGCGGTTGCGCTTGATGAACAGCCGTGGGACGTTCTTTTGTTTGATCGCGGCGGTTCTGATCTCGATGGGAGGGCAGCGCTTGACCTGGCCCAAAAGAAATACCCCGACCTTCCCTTTATCATTGTCTCAAACATGGCGGATGAAGAGGCGGCAGTGGACCTCGTGCGGGCAGGGGCGCACGATTTTATTCTGAGGGGCAGGTTAAGCAGGCTGGCGCCGGCCATTGAAAGAGAGTTGCGGGAGGCGGGAATCCGCCGGAAGGAAAGACTGGCACAGGAGGAGATCAAGCGAAATTATCGCACCCAAACGATTCTAAACGAACTGCTCCACCTCTCCCTCGAAAATCGCCAGCTTCCCGAGCTGCTCGAACTTTTTATCCATCATCTCACCTCACTCCCCTGGCTTTCTCTGGAGCCCAAGGGGGCAATTCTGCTGATCGGAGAAAGGCCGGATGAGTTGATCCTCGTGGCCCATCGCAATCTCCCCCCAGCATTACAGTCGCTCTGCAGCCGGGTCCCTTTCGGCGCCTGTCTTTGTGGCCTGGCGGCGCAAAAGAGAGAAATCATTTTCGTCGGTCATGTGGATGAACGCCATAACCATCAATTTCCCGGCATGACCGATCACGGTCACTATTGTGTCCCCATCCTTTCCGCCGCCAGAAAACTATTGGGGGTTTTTACCCTCTACACGAAAGACGGAAGTCTCCGCGACCCCAAGGTGGAAGAAACCCTCTCGGCCACGGCCAGTGTGCTGGCGGGCATAATCGAACGAAAATTGATGGAGGATGAACTCCGTCTTTTCCGGGATCTTGTCGATAGCTCCAATGATGCAGTTTTTGTCATTGACGCCAAGACCGGGGTTATCCGGGATGTCAATGACACCGCCGCGCAAAATCTTGGATACACCCGCACAGAACTTTGTAAGATGACGATTATTGATATCGACATTCTTTTGCCTGATCAAGCCGCCTGGAAAAGGCATGTCGAGGAGGTTCGGAAAAGGACATACATGATGCGGGAAGGGGTCCTGAA
Source organism: uncultured Desulfobulbia bacterium (assembly GCA_964509775.1). Taxonomy (GTDB): domain Bacteria; phylum Desulfobacterota; class Desulfobulbia; order Desulfobulbales; family CAZDYX01; genus CAZDYX01. The sequence goes on from CAZDYX010000113.1 coordinate 1,729, forward strand.
ACGCAAGGACGGAACCATTTTCCCGGTGGAAGTCAATGTCAAGCATGTGGCCTTGGGTGGAAAAGAGTATCATGTGGCGGTGGCCCGGGATCTTTCCGCCCGGAAAGAGGCGGAAAAAGAAAGGGAACAGTTTCAGGCCCAGTTCCGTCAGGTCCAAAAACTGGAGGCCATCGGCACCCTGGCGGGCGGAATTGCCCATGATTTTAATAACATCCTTTCCGCTGTCATCGGCTTTACCGAGATTGCCCTGGATGATATTCCGAAGGGAAGCCAGCCCCACAATGACATGCAAGAGGTCCTGAAGGCGGGGAAAAGGGCAAGGGATTTGGTACGTCAGATCCTGACCTTCAGCCGGCAGGAGGAAGAGGAGCGCCTCCCCCTGCAGATCGATATTATTTTTACAGAGGTGGTGAAGCTCATCCGGGCCTCCATCCCCACCACCATCGAGATCCGCCAGGTTATTGACCCTTCATGCGGGGCCGTGCTCGCCGATCCCACGGAAATACACCAGGTGCTGATGAACCTTTGCACCAATGCCTATCATACCATGCGTGATAGGGGAGGGGTGTTGGAACTGGGGCTTCGGTCGAAAAAAATAGATCCGCTGTCGGAGTCGCCGGCTCCGGGACTTAAGCCTGGGGATTATACCGTGCTTTCCGTTGCCGACACTGGTCACGGGATGGATGCAAAGACCAAGGCCCGCATCTTTGACCCCTTTTTTACCACCAAGCCGGTCGGCGAGGGGACGGGAATGGGCCTTGCAGTGGTCTATGGAATTGTCACCAGGCTTGGGGGGATGATCACGGTGGAGAGCGAGCCGGGAAAAGGAAGCACCTTTACCATATACCTTCCCTGTATTGTTGTTATCGGGAAAGGGGATGCCCTGTCTGATCTTCCTGCCCCCATTCCCACGGGTACGGAAAGGATTTTGCTGGTGGATGATGAACCACCCATCGTGGAGATGTGCCAACGAATGTTGGGTTCTCTTGGGTATAAGGTGACGAGCCGGGTGAGCAGTTTGGAGGCCCTGGAGGCCTTCCGTTTCCGACCGGAATCCTTTGATCTAGTTCTGACCGATTATTCCATGCCCCATATGACCGGCCTAGAACTAACCCGAGAACTCTTGCAAATAAGGCCGGACCTCCCTATCATACTTATGACCGGCTACAGCGAGATAATCACCCCGGAAAAGGCCGATCAACAGGGGTTGCGTGCACTTATTATGAAACCGATATTAAGCCGTGAATTGGGGGAAACCATACGGCGGGTATTGGATCGACTTTAAGAGGAGATGCGTTTATGGCCCTTATCCTTGTTGTAGACGACGATAATCAGATCAGGCGCATGTTGCGCCGTATCCTGGAAAAAGAGGGATATGAGGTGGTCGAGGCCATTGACGGCGATGAGGCGATGAGGATTTATCAAGAGCGGCCGGTTGATCTGGTGATCACGGATCTTATTATGCCTAAGAAGGAAGGCATAGAAACCATCATTGAACTGCGACGTATCTTTCCGGAGGTAAAGATCATTGCCATCTCCGGTGGCGGCCGGGTGGGTCCGGCCATATATCTTACTATGGCGGAAAAATTGGGCGCCTCCCGTATATTTACCAAGCCATTTGAAAAAGATGAACTCCTCGCCGCAGTAAAGGAGTTGGTTCCTGCACAGCCTGAATTGCTCATATCTCGATCACATCCACCCGGATGATGTCCTGATATTCCCGCAGCGTTTTAAGAACGGCAAAGGGTGTGGGGCTGTCCACCGTGATCAGGGACATGGCCTTGCCCTCGTGGGGGACCCGGCATAGATGCATATCAGCGATGTTCACCCCGTGGTTTCCCAGGGTGGTGCCGATGACGCCGATTACCCCTGGCCGGTCATAGTTGGCGATGAGCAGCATCCTTCCCTTGAGCGGTGCCTCGAGATGATAGTCGTTGATCCGGACGATCCGGCACTCCGACTCCGGGAAGACCGAGCCCGCCACCTGAAATTCGCCCTGGTCGGTGACCACCGTGAGGCTGACGAGGCCGGTGTAGCCCCTTACCTCCGAGGTGGAGGCCACCTCCACCGAAATACCCCGGTTGCGCATGATAGCAGGGGCATTGACCAGATTCACGTGATCAGTAAGGGCCCGCTGCAGGAATCCTTTCAGGGCCGCCTGGGTAACGGGCGCCAGATCCAGATCCCAGAGACTTCCTCCGTAGGCCACTTTCAACCGGCCTACATTTCCTTTAAGACACTGGGAGAGAAAGGTCCCCAGACGTTCGGCCAGGAGCATGTAGGGTCGCAGCCGTTCCACCATCTGTGAACTCACGGACGGGACGTTCACGGCATTTTTTATTATCCCGTTTTGCAGAAAGTCCACCAGTTGGTCGGCAATGGCAATTGCCACATTGATTTGGGCCTGTTCGCTGGCCGCACCAAGATGGGGGGTGACAACCACCTGGGGCAAGGTGAATAAGGGGTTGTTCCCGGGCGGTTCCTTGCCGAAGACATCAAGGGCCGCACCGCTAACCCGTTTGTCGAGGATGGCCTTATACAGGGCGTCTTCATTAAGCAATCCCCCCCGGGCACAGTTGATGATCCGCACCCCCGGTTTCATCTTTGCAAAGGCCGTCTCATTGAGCAGGTCCTCGGTTTCCTTGGACAGGGAGGTATGCAGGGAGATAAAATCCGCCCGGGATAGCAGGTCATCCAGGGACGTCATCTCCACCCCCAGTTGGGCTGCCCGCTCGCAGGCCACATACGGATCATATGCCAGGACCAGCATCTTGAACCCGAGGGCCCGCTCCGCCACGATGGACCCTACCCGGCCCAGACCGATGATCCCCAGGACATGGTTGTAGAGCTCGGTGCCGAGATACAGTTTCTTGTCCCATCTTCCCTCCCGCAAGGACCGGTCGGCCTGGGGGATGTGCCTTGAGAGGGCAAGCATCATGGCCATGGTATGCTCGGCCGCGGCCATGGCGTTTGCGCCCGGGGTGTTCATAACGAGGATGCCCCGCTCAGTCGCGGCCTCGATGTCGATATTGTCCACGCCGGCGCCGGCCCGGCCAACGACCTTGAGAATCCTTCCTGCATCAAGGATATTTTTGTCCACCTTGGTGCGGCTTCGCACCACCAGTCCGTCCGCGTCTTTGATTCGATCGAGAACCCCGGCAAGTTCCAGGCGGTCATGAACCTCCACAATAAGGTCCTTGGCCTTGTTTAAAAAAACATCCACACCGTCTTTATGGAGACCGTCACAGATCAAGATCTTCATGGAGAAACACCCTTATCATTTATCTGGTTCTTCGTCTTGTTGATGATGAAGAGAACCTCCGGATCGTCCGGCAGGGTGCTTTGGATAGGGATGAATTCATTGGCATAGGTAAATGACTTTTCCTGCCATTGAATGCGGAGCTGCCCCAGATATTTGCCGCGGCCTTGTACCTGGCAGACGAGGGTGCTGCCAATCGACCGGGGCGGCGAATTGGCGCTGTTACTCCCGGTCTGCAGGATGATATTAATTCCGGGGATATCGGCAACCAATCTTTCCAGCTCAACAGGGGGTAGGTTGGAAAGCAGAATGATCATCTCGCAGTCTGCCGACAGCCTCTTGATCAAACCCGGCAGCACCGCCTGCCAGGGGAGAATATCCGCGTCATCCTGAACAGTGAAGGGTAGGGGGGGGGTGGGATCGGTAAGTCCGGTGATCCCCACCGAGATTGCCCCCTTCTTTTTGGTAACACTCTCCACAAAGAGTGGTTTGCCGGTCGATTTTCGGACCAGATTGGCGCTCACCCAAGGGAAGGTGGAAATATCCCGAAGCTTTAAGAAGAAGTCAAGGCCGGCGGCCAGGTCCGGTCTGGCAATGCCCACAGCATCAAGATGCATCACATTATAGGCCTCAACAATACCCTGGGCCGTGACCATCGCCTGTTTGGCCTCAATTTGTGGAAGAGTCGGGTCTTTAAACAAGGATGCCCCGGCGTCTAGGATCAAACAGGGTTTTTTTTCTTCTTTGCTTCGAGAGGCAAGCTGATACGACTTTTTGGACAGACCGCCCAATTTTGTGCTTTTTCAGCCGCAGGGCTCGGTCTCGCCATGGACGTCATTGCTGTAAAAAATGACCAGATCCTGGTCCGCTGCCAGGGTCGGGCTGGATATCCGGAGGGCGACTCCCAAGGAGAGAATGATTATCAAGAGATAATAACGGAACTGCATAATGTGACTCCTGTCAGGTGGATAGTCTGTAGGTGTTTAGGTGGATAGTCTGTAGGTTGATAGTCTGTTAGATTTTTGGAGGGGGGAAGCTAACAGACTACAGTCTAACAGACTACAGTCTAAACAACCTAAGTAGTTACTTCTTTCCCGCCCTTTTCTTTTTTATCTCCTGCCACTTGATAAGCCGGTCCCGAATTATGGCCTCATACCCTCGATTGGTGGGGACATACCAGGTATGGCCGGCAAGTTCCTGCGGAAGATGTTCCTGATCCACCACCGCATGTTCATGGTCATGGGCATATTGATACCCGGCGCCAAACCCTATTTCCTTCATCAACCGGGTGGGCGCATTCCGGAGATGGAGGGGAACCGGCAGGCTGCCGGTCTTGGCAATGTCCTCCTTTATCCGGTCGAAGGCAAGATAGAGGGCATTACTTTTGGCCGCGGTGGCAAGATACACGGCACTTTGGGCCAGGGCAAGCTCTCCTTCGGGTGAGCCCAGGGTCATATAGGAATCCTGGGCCGCCATGGCCAGGATCAGGGCCTGCGGATCAGCATTGCCGATGTCCTCGGAGGCAAAACGGATGAGCCGGCGACTGATGTAAAGGGGGTCTTCACCCGCAATGAGCATGCGCGTAAGCCAATACAGTGCCGCATCCGGATCACTGTCCCGGAGACTTTTATGCAGGGCGGAGATCAGGCCATAGTGTTCATCCCCGGCACGGTCATAGCGCAGACCTTTGCGGCCGACCGCCTCCTCCACAAGAGAAATGGTAACATGGGAGATGTCCTCATTATTATCCTGTAAGGCAAGAGCGACCGAGGTCTCAAGGCCGTTTAAGCCGGTTCGTGCATCACCGTCCGCCATTTGCGCCAGGAATTCAAGAGTTCCTTTTTCGAAAAGGAGATTGAGTTTGCCCAGGCCTTTTTCAGGATCGGCAATGGCCTGTTTAAGGATCAGAAGGATGTCATCCTCTGTTAAGGGTCTTAACACCACCACCCGACAGCGAGACAGCAAGGGGGCGATGACATGAAAGGAGGGATTTTCGGTGGTGGCGCCGATAAGGGTCAAAAGGCCGTTTTCCACATGGGGCAGAAAGGCATCCTGCTGGGCTTTGTTGAAGCGGTGAATCTCATCGACAAAAAGGATGGTTTTAAGGCCCTCCTGTTCCTGTTTGTCTTTGGCCTCGGCGATGACCTGTCTGATCTCCTGCACCCCGGAGAGGACCGCGGAAAAAAAGACAAAATGGGCATCATTGCTGCGGGCGATAATGCGGGCCAGGGTGGTTTTTCCTGATCCCGGCGGCCCCCACAGGATCAGGGACGGCAGACGGCGGGTCTCGATGAGGCGGCGGATGAATTTCCCTTCGCCGACGAGGTGATGCTGCCCGAAAAAAGAGTGGAGATCAAGGGGCCGCATGCGATCCGCAAGGGGGATATTTTTACTATCTACGGCCTCGGGTGACATCTGTTTACTGGGCAATCATCGCCCTCATCATGTCGGCCGCATTTTCCGCATGATTGGCCACCTCGCCGATAATGTCAACGGTGGTCAACTGGTGGTGCAGAAGGATGGGGTCAGTGGTGACCTTGAAGATCATGTGCTTGAGGCTTATTTCCAAGGCGTCCGCCTCGTGTTCAAAGGTACGAATTTCCCGGATAAGGCGTTTCACCTGGGTGCGATGTCGCTCCTCCCCGTCTCGAAAAAAAATCCTCGCCTCCCTGATCATCTCCGGCAGTAACAGGGCGGCATCCATACATTTATCAAACAAGGAATTAACCCCTTTTACCAGGTCCGGGAATATGGATTTTTTCACCAACGACAACCAGTCTACCAGGGCCTGGGCATCATCTGCAACCTTGTCTTGTTCCTTGACAAAGGCAAAGAGTTCAAACTTGTCGATGGGCATGATAATACCCTTGGGTAAATGTCCCCGGACATTTCTTTTCACTGCATCCGCTTCATGTTCCTTCTGGGACACCATGATAGAATATTTCACAAAGTGGTCATTGTCGGCCGCAATATAGTAGGTGAGGGACTCCTTGGCCAGGGAAAGGCATTCATTCACGATCTTCGCATGCCGCTCCAGGGCCTCCAACGGTACCTTCAAGACCGATGGCGGGGCCTCGGCAACCCATTCTGCCCGGGTCCTATGTCCTTCCACCAGATAAACCACCTGGTCGGCGATGTTGGCGGCCTGATCCGCAATGCGCTCCAGATTCAAGGCGATTATCGTGGAGTGTATCCCCGCACTCACCAGGTGTTGATCCCTTTGCATCTCCCCAACCACATTTTTTTGGATGGACTCGCAGATTTTGTCCGCCTCTTCATCCATCTGGGCCACTGATTTGGCAAGTTTCGTGTCCTGGGAGACAAAACAGTTGATAGCGTGTTCCAGCATCCTGGCCGCCGCCTCTCCCAACTGCCTTAAGGCCGTCTCCTCCAGGACGCTTTTCTGGTCCTCGTCTAGCAGCAGGTGCACCCGGTTGGCAATATTCAGGGAGCGGTCGCCCATTCTCTCGAGCTCATGGGCGATACTCAAGACCGAGGCGATAAAACGCAAATCCGCACCCATCGGCTGTTGGAGGGCCAGGGTCTTGATGGAGTTGTCCCGGATCTCGTCTTCGATGGCATCGATAACATTGTCTTGTTCCTTTACCCTTCTGGCAAGTTCAGCATCTTGCCTGAATACTGCCGTCATCGCCGTATGCAGTGACTCATCCACCAAGGTCGACATTTTGCGGATGCTGGTATTAAGCTCCGATATCCATTGTTGTGTTCTTGTTACCATTGCTAAAAAATTCTCCGTCAGTTTGGGGTGATGCCGGTACAATTACGAATTAGGAATTACGAATTATTGAAAAAACACCACGTCATCGAGAGGCGCATCTAATAGTGTGTTGACCTTTATTTGTATACCCTTCCTTGGTAATGTTTTGCCAGTTTTTTTGTAACTACTCACCATAATAACTGAACATGATGCTGGATTGCCAATGTCGTCATGCCGGAGGTGTTTTTATCCGGCATCCAGTCTTTTATCTTGGCAGAAGAACTGGATTCCGGCTCAACAGACTGCCGGAATGACGTATTACATGACAAGTTCTGCCATAACTGAGTAGTTACGTTTTGTTATTGCTTGCCTTCTTTTTCCTGTTTGACAACAAAGGACTGACATTCAAGGCCGGAATTACTGTATACCGCAAAGGACGGCAAATACTTGGACTTAAAACCGATGGCCCGGCAGCCATACGGGAAGTTTTGCTCATGAGTAATATAGAAATAACGGCACAAAAAACAATTCACCTTGCTCGCCGATGAATCAATTTTTGCCATCTATTCATCCTTTCAGGTTGTTTAGACTATTAGACTGTAGTCCGTTAGGTAAAAAAGTTAACTATTCAGGCCTGTTAGGTATTCAGGCTAAAGTCTGTTAGCAAAAAACGAT
>CAZDYX010000114.1:0-9363 GCA_964509775.1 uncultured Desulfobulbia bacterium
GCAGAGGACGGTGGTTCTGGCCTGGAATGGGATTATAGCACCGGTCATCCGGTTGAGCACATACGCACCGAGACATGCATCGGAAAATTCTTGTCCCGAGGAAGGGGTGCCGGCCTTGGAGCCGATCAAAAGGTCAACGGCCACATAGTTTTCCAAGACGCTGATATTGGGGTGAGCGGCCACGGCCCCAAGCAATGCAGCCTCGATTTCTTTTCCCGTTAAATCGTGGGCATGGGCGATGCGGCGAACCGAATGCCCCCCCTCCCGGCCGAGATCAAGTTGGGACCGGCGTCCCTCGGCCATACTGAAGTGCACCCCCAGTTCAATGAGCTCCCGAATACGTTCCGGCCCGTTTTCCACCACCAGGTGAACCACATCTTCATGGCAGAGGTCGGCACCGGCGCGCAGCGTGTCCCGGATATGCAGATCAAAGGAATCATCGTCACCCAGTACCGCCGCGATTCCTCCTTGGGCAAGATTGGTGGCGCTGGTTGCCCGGTCTTTTTTCGTGATGATGGTAACCCGGGCAAAATTTGCCACCTTCAGGGCAAAGGAAAGACCGGATATCCCACTGCCGATAACCAGAAAGTCAGTCTGCATGATCCGTCTCCACGGTTAGGTGTTTCTCGTTTTTTCCTTAAAAGACGGCAACCTCCTCTCTAATCCGGAGATGCCGCCAACCACTGGTAAACTAGGGCAACAAGAAAATAATTTTTTCATCTCAATTCAAAACAGCCCACCCTTTTTTTGGCATGGTTCAACGTTCCCGGTTCAAAGGTTCAAGGTTAGGTTTCTGCAAGCCAGCATCCTCTAAACCTGAAACCTTGAACGTGGAACCTATTGAACTATGCCCTATTTGGAATTGCGATGAAAAACAGTTGCCAGCCTGCCAAACGAGGTAAATGTTATGACAAACTTAAGCCCCCTCAAACTTATCATCTTTGACTGTGACGGCGTGCTTTTTGATTCCAAGGCGGCGAACCAGGCCTATTACGATCATCTGCTCGCAAAATTCGGTTACCCGCCCATGGATCCCGAGGAATTGGACTACGTGCATACCCATCATGTCTACGATTCGATTCGCCATATCTTCCGGAGATATCCGATGGATATCGAGGCGGTTGATCAATACCGAAAAAAAATTGATTATGGCAGATTTATCCCTTCTATGATCATGGCCCCGGACCTTAAAGAGTTTCTTTCCCTTATCCGGCCCCGCTACCGAACCGCCATCAGCACCAACCGGACCACCACCATGCCCCTGGTTTTAAAGACCTTTGGGCTTGAACCGTTTTTCGATCTGGTGGTCACCGCCCTTGATGTAAAACATCCCAAACCCCATCCCGAGGCCCTGATAAAAATATTAACCCATTTCGGGCTCCAGGTTAAGGAGGCCGTCTTTGTAGGGGATTCCATGGTTGACAAGGAGCATGCGGAAGGTCTGGGTATGACCTTTGTCGCCTATGATAATCCGGATCTTCCCGCCCATTTCCATGTCAGGAGCTTCATGGAGATAGGTGCGCTGCCGGTCTTCTGATGATCATGCTGCGAAGGTAGCAGATATGATAGTCTCGTCGCAAGCCGAAAAGCGCAAATTGCCAACACCTAGGATAATGCCATAATGCATGGATAAGCATGTCCTTGTGGGGTCTTCTTTGGGCTTGACAAATCTGTTTCTTCTTGTCATAAAGGATGTTTCGAATCGTTATTAATAACCGCTGGGAGAGAGAGTGCATGTACGCAATAATTCGATGTGGTGGAAAACAGTATCAGGTTGCACCCGGCGACCGTGTCCGAGTTGAAAAGCTGCCTGGTAATCTTGGTGATGTTGTGGATCTTACCGATGTGTTGATGGTGTCGCAGGAGGAGGGGGTAAAGGTAGGCCACCCGGTTCTTTCCGACGCCAGGGTCACGGCCCGGATCGTTGAACAGGATAAGGCAAAAAAGGTCCTGGTCTTCAAGAAGAAACGGCGTAAGGGATATCGGGTAAAAAAGGGGCACCGTCAACCATTTACCGCGCTGGAAATTCAGGCAATATCGTAACTACTCAGGTTGTTTAGACTGTAGTCTGTTAGGACTGCGCAAAGAACGAATCAAGGATTCCAACGCCTTGTGTGGTCTCGCATGGTTATTCCCTTCTATCCACCTAAACACCTACAGACTATCCACCTGAGTAGTTAGGCAATATCAGCATAATGTAACGAGGATAACTTAAATGGCACATAAGAAGGCAGGTGGAAGTACAAGAAACGGTCGTGACAGTGCGGGTCAGCGACGGGGAACGAAAAAATACGGCGGCGAATTTGTCCTGGCAGGAAATATCCTGGTCCGCCAAGTGGGCACCAAGATCCATGCCGGGGCCAATGTCGGGTGTGGCCGGGATTACACCCTGTTCGCCAAGATAGACGGCTTAGTCGCCTATGAGAAATTTGGCCGGGATCGCAAACGGGTCAGTGTCTATCCCCAGACAACGCCCTGACCGTTTTTAAAGGCATGGGGTTCATCGATGAGGCCAAGTTCTATGTCAAGGCCGGAGACGGGGGAAACGGCTGCGTCAGTCTCCGGAGGGAAAAATTTGTTCCCAAGGGAGGTCCCAACGGCGGCGACGGAGGACATGGCGGTGATGTGATCATTGAGGCCACCAAGCGTTTATCGTCCCTCATTGATTTTCGTTATAAGTCCCATTTTCTGGCCTTAAGGGGTGCACACGGAAAGGGGAAAAATCAACATGGCAAGGCTGGAAAGGACCTAATCGTCTATGTGCCGGTTGGCTCGGTAGTTACTGACTCGGAGACGGGCGCGGTGTTCGCTGATCTGGTTCACGACGGCATGCAGTTCTTGGCGGCCAAGGGAGGACGGGGTGGGAAGGGTAACGCGCACTTTGCCACTGCCAGACATCAGACCCCCAGATTTGCCCAGAAAGGCGAGGCCGGAGAAGATCATTGGCTCCGCATCGAACTCAAGCTCCTGGCCGACATCGGATTAATAGGCCTCCCGAATGCGGGAAAATCCACCCTGCTTGCAAGACTCTCTGCCGCCACCCCCAAGATCGCCTCATATCCATTCACCACCCTGGAGCCTCAATTGGGGGTTCTTTATCTGGAAGACTTTCAGCCGATAGTGGTTGCCGATATTCCGGGCCTCATTGCCGGTGCCCATCAGGGAGCCGGATTGGGACACAGGTTCCTGCGCCATATCGAACGGGCCGCTGTTCTGGTCCATGTCATCGATGCCGCCCTTGATGAAACCACTCCCCTGGATCATTATCGGATCTTGCAGAATGAACTGCTCTGCTTTCAGAAGGCACTGGCAGAGCGGACCCGATTGGTGGTCTTAAACAAGATCGACCTCCTTAAGGAGAGCAAACAGATAAAAAAATTGCTTCGCCTCTTTGAACGGACAGGGGTCACCGCGATAGCGGTTTCCGCCCTCACGGGCGAGGGTATCGAGCCTCTTAAGCAGAAGATTGCCGCCTTGGTAACCGAGACCAGGGCGAATGCCGAAAAAACTGATTTTCCTCCGAGCACCAACCAAGAAATTATTACAACAGGCCCTTTGGCCGAGACAAAAAAGGTATGACTTCGTCGATCTCATTGGAGCAAGGCTTAACTTTACGGATATCCCAGCTTGACAAGACCAAAAGGGTAGTGGTCAAGGTGGGGAGTGCGGTCTTGACCGACTCTTCCGGGCTCAACTATGAGGTATTAAACAATCTTGCCAAGGATCTCACCTTCTTAAAGGAAAGCGGCCGCGAGGTCATCCTGGTCTCTTCCGGTGCGGTGGCCGCAGGACGCAAACGTCTCGGTCTCGGGGACCGGCAGGTGCTCTCTCTGCGTGAAAAGCAGGGGGTAGCCGCCGTGGGTCAGAGCAGCCTCATGCGGGCCTATGAGGATATCTTCGACCACCACTCCGTAAAGGTTGCCCAAATCCTTCTGACCCATGACGATCTTGCCCACCGCAACCGTTTTCTCAATATCCGCAATACCATTTTTACCCTTATTGAGTGGGGGATCCTGCCGATTATCAACGAAAACGATACGGTCTCTGCCAAGGAACTACGATTCGGAGATAACGACACCCTGGCAGCTATGGTCACCAATCTCATCGAGGCTGATTTGCTCATCTGCCTCACTGATGTGGATGGTCTCTACTCCGGCAATCCGGCAATCGACCCCCAGGCCCAACGGATTGACACGGTGGCGACCGTGGATAAAGCCGTGGAACAGATGGCCGGCAATGTCTCCGGGACCCTGGGCACCGGCGGGATGCAAAGCAAGATCCTGGCCGCGAAGATGGTCTCGGCCCGGGGCGGAGGGTCATTTATCGGATCTGGTCGGGAGCAGGGGATTATTCGGAAACTTTTCGCCGGGGAACCGATAGGTACCTATTTTTTTCCCAAGCCGGAAAGGATGCAGGGCAGAAAACACTGGATTGCCTATGTGTTACGTCCCAAGGGTTTTCTCGTCCTTGACCAAGGCGCGCGGCAAGCCTTGATTTCTGGGGGGAAAAGCCTTTTGCCCTCCGGCATCATCGAGGTGCGGGGAAAATTCGGGATCGGGGCCCCGGTACATTGCCTCGATCGTAATGGCAACGCCTTTGCCGCCGGACTGGTAAACTATACATCGGACGATATAGAAAAGATTTATGGCATAAAATCCTCTGAGATTGAAAAAATATTGGGCTACAAGGATAGCGATGAGGTAATTCACCGGGATAATCTGGTGTTATTATAAAAGTGAAACGGAGGAAACCTTTAAGGATAATGACCACGAAAGAGCTTATCACCAACATGGCCGCGGCTGCCAAACAAGCCGCCAGGGAATTGGCTTGTCTCCCCTCAGCCCGGAAAAACCGACTCCTTCTGCAAATGGCTGAGACCCTCCAGGCACGGCAAGAATATATCGTTCATGAGAACAATAAGGATCTCTCCGCAGGGCGGGAGAAGGGACTTTCCCCTGCCCTGCTCGATCGTCTTACCATCTCGGACAAGGTCATGGCTGCAATGGTACAGGGACTTCTCGAAATTGCCGCCTTACCTGATCCGGTGGGAGAGATCTCAAGGCTGACACGGCGGCCGAACAACATGCTGGTCGGTCGCATGCGGATTCCCTTGGGTGTGGTGGCCATGATCTATGAATCCCGTCCCAATGTCACGGTGGACGCCTCCGCCCTATGCCTTAAGGCCGGGAATGCGGTCCTGCTGCGCGGTGGGTCTGAGGCCATTCATTCCAATCTTGCCCTTGCCCAGGTCCTGCAGGAGGCCATGACCGCCCTTGCCATTAATCCTGCGGCGGTGCAGGTTGTACCGGTAACCGAACGGGATGCGGTTAAGGTCCTCCTGGGACTTGAGGAGTACATTGATCTTATCATCCCCCGGGGGGGAGAAGGGCTTATCCGGTTTGTGGCCGAGAACTCCCGGATACCGGTACTCAAGCACTATAAAGGGGTCTGTCATATCTATGTTGATGAGAGTGCCGACCTTGCGATGGCCACAACAATCGCCATGAATGCCAAAGTCCAGCGGCCCGGCGTCTGTAATGCCATGGAGGCCCTCCTGGTCCATGAGGCAATCGCCTCCCGTTATCTGCCGCTGGTCGGCAAGGAACTTATGACGGCGGGCGTCGAATTGCGAGGCTGTCCCAAGACCCAGGCTCTTTTACCCTCTATTCGAGCTGCTGAGCCGACCGACTGGGGGCAGGAATTCCTTGATCTCATATTGGCGGTCAAGGTGGTCCCAAACATGGATGCCGCCCTTGACCATATAACCCGTTATGGCTCCCAGCATACCGAATCCATAATCACCAACAGCTATGCCAACGCCACGCGTTTTCTCCAGGAAGTCGATGCCTCGGCGGTCATGGTAAACGCCTCGACCCGCTTGAATGACGGGGGTCAATTCGGGCTGGGGGCAGAAATAGGGATCAGCACCACGAAACTCCATGCCTATGGCCCCATGGGCCTCAATGAACTGACCTCCCAAAAGTTTATCGTGTATGGAGCAGGACAGATCCGGGAGTAACGCCCGGACCGCGACAGAAAAAATCGGCCTGTTGGGCGGCACGTTTGACCCCGTTCACCTGGGGCATCTAGCCATCGCTGAGGCGGCAAGGAAGTTCCTTTCCCTTGATTCCGTCCTTTTTATCCCCGCCGCCAGCCCTCCTCACAAGACCGATCATCAGATATCCCCCCTTCTCCACCGGCTGGCGATGTTACAAATCGCCCTACAAGATAAAACCTGCCTTACGATTTCCACCATTGAGGCACAAAGACCGGGGGCCTCTTACACTATTGACACCTTACGGGAGTTACGTCATTCTCAGTGGAGTAAGGCGAGGTTCTTTCTGATCATCGGGTTAGATGCATTCCTTGATCTTCCAACCTGGAAAAATTGTAACCAATTGACCACACAAACGAACCTGGTTATTGTTCCCCGTCCGGGATGGGACCAGGAAAGAATGGCAACGGTCATCGAACGCTGCTTTCCCGATTACTCCCGGCCATCGGATAAAAACGTCTGGATATCCGAGGACAAGGGGCGGATTTATTTTCTGGCTTGTCAGCCATTACCATTATCTTCGAGTTCGATACGTCTATTGGTGAAAGAAGGAGAATCCATCCGGGGGTTGGTCCCGAAGGGGGTAGAACTCTACATCAAGGAACACGGCCTCTATACCTAAAGCGGGCTATGCCCGCAACCCAAGATGGAAGCATGAGTATGTTGGCAAGGGAAACGAATGCCTCCTGCCCAGGGCGGCGGATTCAAATCGGGGTCGGCAGACCATAGGTGTGCAGCCGTTGCAGCCACTGGCGATTCAAATCGGGGTCGGAATCGGTATCGGAATCGGTATCGAATGGGTGTGTGTGAATGGCTTTCGGCTCTCGGCAATCGGGGCTACTCGGTTCGGGAAGAAGCCGGCGAATATCGCACAGCTGCCGACGATACCGATACCGATTCCGATTCCGACCCCGAAGAAGGCAAACGGGCAATGCCAACAAGTCTTCCAACTTGAGTCTCTTGCAAAAGTCATAAAAGCCGTAGTTTTGTCATTTCGACCCGATCTGTCATTTCGACCAACGGGAGAAATCTTAAGGAAATCAACGCAGTGAAAGATTCTTCACTTCGTTCGGAATGACCATAATGGACTTTTGCAAGAGGCTCAACTTGTTTTTCGTTTGACATCTATGTGATAATGGTACATAACCTCTTAAAGTCACGGTTAAATCTACAGGGGAGGATGGTTTTTTTATGGTCAGGATTATGATAGTCGACGATCATACCATTTTACGACAAGGCATCAAGGAACTCCTGTCCCTGAACGATCAGTTTGAAGTAGTAGGTGAGGCCTCTGACGGCCGTGAGGCCGTGACCATGGTGGGACGATGTGAACCGGACATTGTGTTCATGGATATCTCTATGCCGGGCATGAACGGTATTACGGCTACCAGGGAGATAAAGCGGCAGTATCCCAATATAAGGGTGATAATCCTTACCATGTACCATAACAGCCAATATGTGCACGAGTGCTTCCAGGCCGGCGCGAGTGGTTATCTCTTAAAGGCGGCCTCGTTCAATGAGCTGACATTGGCGGTGGAATCGGTGATGGACGGGAAGACCTATCTAAGTCCCGGCATCTCGGACCAGGTCTTAAAAACCTTCCTTGCCGCCGGGGAAAAAAATACCTCCAAAACCCCCTGGGACTCCCTTTCCCCGAGGGAAAAGGAGGTGGTATCATTGGTGGTTGATGGAAAGGGCAGTGAAGAAATCGGCAAAATCCTCTTTATAAGTTCTAAGACCGTTCGGGTCCATCTGTCAAATATCATGCGCAAACTCGATCTTCATTCCCGGACCGATATCGTTCGTTATGTCCATTCCATGGAGGATATGGGCAAGAGTCTTGGGTAGGTAGCCATTGGAAGAGTGCCATGGAGATGTTTAGGAGGGAAATAAACGCTATTTAGAAAAAAATAGTGCAAACGGAATATATTTTTTCCTGCAGGGATGTAGTACAGTGATTTTTAACATGGCGCTGGAGGTATTAGCGAGCCGTGGCAACATTTGAAAACAATTGACAAAGTTCAGGGGGAAAAAAATGAAGACAAGCAAGATAGTTTTGTGTAAACGGTTAAGCACTCCGATACTTCCCGCCCTCCTTCTCTCGACGCTCGTCGTAGTAGGTCCCGCACCTCCCACCCAGGCATCAATTACCGGCGCATGCTCGAACTGTCACACCATGCACAACAGTCAGGACGGCGCGCCCATGACGGTAAATAAGTCCACAACCCCAAATCAAATGTTGACCAAGGGGACGTGTGTTGGTTGTCATGCCAGCGGCCAAACCCAAAAGATCTATAATCCGGATTCGACAACTTATTGGCCCCAGGTCTATCACACTGACGCGAGTGGTGACTTGGCGGGCGGCAACTTCGCGTACCTCAATGGAACAAAGACCGGAGGCCCAGGCCCCTTGGCCAACAAGGGCCATAACGTCACTGATCTCTTCGGGCCTAATTCCGATCCCAACCAAGACGGCCTGCCGGGCGGTATAGTACAAACTTTTCACGATGGTTATATAGTCAATGACAGTAACCTGACCTGCGCTGGCCAAAACGGCTGCCATGGGCAGCGTTTCTTTGACGGTAGCGGGGCGTCCGGATTGGTCTCCCTCAAGGGGGCCCACCACGCCAACACCGAGGGCCAGTGCAATCCGCCCAACAGCTCTGCCGCCACCGTCGGGGGCAGCTATCGCTTCTTGTACGCCATTAAGGGCTATGAAAATATGGCAGGTAATCTCCTCGATCGGTGGCAGAATAAAAATGCCAACACCCACAATGAATACTATGGCACTGCCATCCCCATGAAATTATCGTGTAACGGCGGCGGCGAACTCTCCTGCCATGGAGCGGGCGGCGTTCGGCCGGATAACCAGACCATCAGCGGCTTTTGCGCCACCTGCCACGGCAACTTCCACACCCTGTCCGTGGGCGACGGTTCGGACGTCGGCAGTGGCAATTCCATGGGCATCGGCGCGACCATCACGTCACCCTTCCGTCGTCACCCAACCGACATCGTCATCAATCGACTTGGTTCGTCCAGTGAGTATGCTGCCTATACCGCGTATAGCGTGGAGGCTCCCCCAGGTCGTGCCACCCTGGTGGGCAGCATGAGCCCGACGGTTGACCCAGAAGAGGACGTGGTGACCTGTATATCCTGTCATATGGTACATGGCAGCCCATATAACGACATGCTCCGCTGGGATTACACGGGCATGGAAGCCCACAGTCCCAGTGCTGTCGCAGGCGGATGTTTCACCTGCCACACCCTCAAGGATAACGTGTAATTCTTTGGATATATAGTTACGTTTT
>CAZDYX010000115.1:0-9346 GCA_964509775.1 uncultured Desulfobulbia bacterium
TACCGATTGCGATGATGGGATACGCTAACACGGAAGCTACCCGCACAGCTCGAAAGATTTCAACTTAAAAGAGCAGTTGCGGTACCTGTCGCGCTATGGCGTTACAGACCCTGCGAGCTTCCGAATGCACTTGCCTTCTCATTCGTTCTCGCGTAATTTTTTGATCTCCTGGAGAATGCGGGCATCGTCTTGATGCTTGGGGGAATTGATGTGGCGCTTGATTTCGAGCAGGCCGTCAAGATCGATCCAATTCGCCTCGATTCCTCCATACCTGCGAACGATTCTTTTTGGCCAGGCGGTCTCGAAATCAAGGACACCGACATTGACCAAAAAATCGATGCGATCGGGGGCGATGCCGATCTGGACGACTTGGGATGGCTCATCATAGGCAATAAGGATTGGGCTGCCGAACTCGGCCAACGCGGCGTTCGTTTTCCGGATATTACCTGCGGATGGCTCGATCCAGATGTCCATATCCTTCGTATACCTCGGCTTGGCATGAAAGATAAAGGCCAGGCCGCCGATAATGAGATACCGGACCCCGTGCTTACCGAGTAGCTCGAGCATGTCTTCGAAATCCTGAATCGTCTCCATCACTCCTCCGACTGTCGGCGTGCTTCTTCCACTTTTTTGATATCGTTTCGAATCGCAACGAGAGCGGACAGGCGGTCTTCAGGGGTTTGTGCCTGCCAGAAGAGAAGATCCCACCGTTCCGCCTCTGGAAAATCCTTGGCCCGGTGGGCCATGATCCGCTGCCGGCGGTTGGCCGACCGTTCTTCCATTCCCATGGCATTCTCCTGACATTTTTCGCGTCTGCTGAAACCAATTCCTTGACCTACCGAACCAAACTTAACAAAAAAACTCATTGTAACTGATTTTGGGGAGCAACCGAAAAAACCTCCTTCGTAGGTTGGGTTGAGCGGTCTTTTCGTTAAGTTTCGCTTTCCCTGCGGCGGGTGCGAACCTTTCAGCGGGTGCAAACCTCAGACGCGGAGCGAAACCCAACGTCAACGAGGCCGCTTAACCCAACCTACGAAGAGCTGACTCTCTGCGCACCCCGTTGGAAGCCACACGATCTCTCCTTTTTCCTGTAACGTCGCTTGACGATATTATCCTTTCACGATAATATCACAACCGTGATCAAGTCTTTCAAATGCAAAGAGACCGAAAAGCTTTTCGCTGGTCGGTTTTCAACAAAGTTGCCGCAGACAATCCAGCGGGCGGCGGTCATGAAACTGAAGATCCTTAACGCGGCCAATCTTCTTGAGACACTCCGTGTCCCACCGTCGAACCACCTGGAGGCGCTTCGCGGCGACAGAGAAGGTCAGTATAGCATACGTGTCAACAAGCAATGGCGAATTTGTTTCGTATGGCAAGGCAGTGCTGCTTACGACGTCGAAATCGTCGACTACCATTAAGAGGTCATTATGGCAAAGCGTGATTTCCATCCCATTCATCCCGGTGAAATTCTCCTTGCGGAGTTTCTGGAGCCATTGGGAGTCAGTCAATATCGGCTTGCAAAAGATATCGGAGTAACTTCCCGGCGTATCAATGAAATTGTTCATGGCCGTCGGGCTATTACTGCCGATACCGCGTTACGGCTCGGACGGTATTTCAATATGGAAGCACAGTTCTGGCTCAACCTCCAATCACACTATGATATGGAAGTGGCATTGGAGGTCCTTGAGGAAAGGTTAGAAAAGGAAGTGCATCCTCTCTCGCGGGCAGCATGATTTTCAATCGGGAAGCAGGGGGTTTTACTCCCCAGCCACCTCACTAAAAAGACCGGCCCGGACAGGGACAACGGTTTTTCCCCCGATAAAAAGATATTCGCCGCCCAGTCTGACCTGGGTGGTGTCGGAGACGGCAGATTCCGCAATGGATTTTTCGGTGACCGGGCTGATGTTCTGCCCGTCTACGTAGGCGCTGGAATCCAGTGTAGTTCTGGATTCCGGGTCTTCGGCAAAAAACGCCTCGCCCGGAATGACGGCTGTGGAGATTTCAGGGTAATAGCTCAGAATATTTTAGGTTGCGGGCAAAGCCCGCCTTGGTTGATCGACTCGACACAATTCCCTATCCCCCTAACTCTCAAGCAGAAACCGCTCCGGATTTAAAAATGTGGGTCAAATCTTCATTATTGACAATCCACAAAAACGAGGGTCAATTAACGGCATTAGGGCCTCGGCCAAAGATGGCCCGAAGACGGGATGCGAGATGGGATATTTATTATTGGCCGTGGCCCTTAAGTGAAGAATTTGTCTTTTCTCACTCAAGCCGGTTTTAGACTCGCCAATTCAACTACAACCAGGGAATTCTCCTTGTTGCAGACGGCGCAGAAGTACTCCCCTTTGCTGTCTGAAATTGTGCGGATCGGGGCGGCAGGGGTAGCAACCGTCGCCAGCAGGTGCAGCTCCTTAGCAGCAAAGACGCTCAGGGATACCTTCTCTGGGTGCACAATCCCTATTAACTGACCATCCGGAGTCAGGGCAATCCCCTTCACTCCGCCACCGACCCCGACAGTGCGGATATATTTTGCAGTCATCGCACTTACATTGAAGTTGACAACAGCAAAGGCCGGGTCTTTTCCGCCTGCGAAGTATGCCTGATTTGCCACAGGCGAAGCAGCCACTCCTCCCGGTGTGATCTTCAGGGGAATATCCGTCACCTTATGTCCTCCGGAAACCATGGAAACCGTCTGATTTCCGCTGTTTGCGGTCAGGAAGGGATACGAGCTAGGGGTCAGTGCTATTTCTTGCGGGGATGATTGTGCCGCCCCCCCGACTTTTATGCTATCGGAGACCATTCGGCCGGCGATGTCCAGTACCATCACGCTCCCTTCGCCGGTACAGTTGACATATGCCTCATTGCCATCAACACTGAACAGCACTCGATTGGGGAGGAGCCCGACCGGAATGATCGATGCCACCTGCAGCTTCTGCATATCGATAACCGCCACACTCCCCCTTCGTGTACTGCTGTCTCCTGCGATAACCATCAGGCCGAGTCTGCCGTCAGGGCTGATGGCACACCCCAGAGGCTTTCCCGGAAGAGAAACCGTAGTGATCACTCTCCTCTTGTTCATATCCATCAGCGAGGCCGAGCTCTCCCCGGCGTTGCTCACAAGAGCCCGGCGAATCTCCCGATTAGTGGAGAGGGCAATCTCCCGGGGGGAATTCCCGACCAGTATCGTGGCCAGTACCTTCCTCTCTTTCAGGCCGACCAGGGAGATGGTCCCCCTGTTCCCCTCAACGGCCCCCGAGTTCACAACCCATACCGCATCGGCGACAGGATCGTGGGCGAGATCGACCGGTGCAGGCCCCACCATGACCGAAAAGCTTCTCGGAACAATAAATGGTGAAGGGGAATTCCCCGATCCGAGAGCCGTCTGAACCGAGATAAAGCCGGTAGTCGCCCCGGAGGGGACGGCGGCGGTCAGTGCGCCGTCAGCAACAGTGGTGATTTCGGCTGGAACCCTATTGAAGGTGACCGTGTTATTGTCTGCCACCGGATCGAAATTGTCCCCCTGGATCACCACCCTGCTCCCCGCAACGCCGTATCCAGGAACAACCGCCGTGATAACAGGTGCGGCGCTTTTCACCGTAACCGTCGCGTAATCGGCCACACTCCGGTTTCCCCCCTCGTCTTCCACTATCAGCTCAAATTTGTGAATGCCGGGGGGGAGCGCATCAACCTCCACGCTCCAGTTATCGGTCACGACAGGTATATTCAGTTCAAATACAGGCATTTAAGGTTCCTCTTTTGATAATTTAAAGGCTCATCGTGGATTAGTGGGAAACCACCTTGAGATACGTCCAACTTTTTGGAATTGGTGCGTATAACGCACCCTACGAAATTGGAGAATACATGCTGGTTAGCTGTGACTCGATGCCTTTGTAGGGTGCGCTATGCGCACCATTCGTTTGCCATCTTCCCACTAATCCGCGATGAGCCAATTTAAATAAGCAGGAGATTGCTTCGAATGATATCTACTGTTCGCCTATTCAGGGCATATGCAATATGCCCCTACTGCCTCACCCCGAAACCCGCGTCCAGACGTACTTCACCACCTTTCCGGGGATCACGTCGCTGCTCCCCCTGCCGTCGAGAACGAAGGATGCACCGTACTCAACCTGGGCCGGCGCTTTCAGCACCGCTGTCGGGTTGAGCGTATCCTTCACGATAATATCCACCGTATCAGGTAGGCTCAGGTTCCCTGCGTCATCCACCACCACCAGTTGAAACTGGTGCCGCCCGGGGGGGAGCGGTCTTTCAGCGGTTACGGTTACTTCCACGGTTGGGTCTTTAGTCTCGATCGCTGTTCCTGGAACAAAATCCGCCATTTCATGCCTCCTAAGGTTGTAGTTTCCATCTGTACGTCTTAATTTTTTTCCCATTGAATGCCCTTGACCTGCTTCCGTCCAGGGTGAAACTGCTGCCGAACTCCACTGCCTTCGTCTCTCCGGCGTCGGCTATCGGAATTACAGGACCGGCTTCCGCTTCCCCGAACTTCCATATGGTCGCCCGGAGTTCCATCTCCCATGTTGCGGCGCTGCTGCTGCAGAGGTGTATCTCCTGGTCGCCATGAAGCTCGTACCAGAAATCGCTCCCCTCCCCCTTCTGGCTGATTACCCCCTCCCGCCTTGCCTGGAGCTGCACCAGAAGATCGATGGATTTCAGACCATGGACAAACTGGATGGTATCTCCCGGAGATAGGGGGATGAAGCCGGAGTCGAAACGTGGCCCCTGCATACCGGTGGAGTGCCCGTCATAGCGCCAGCGGAGGGCCTCATCAAAGACAAAGGTTCCACTGTGCCCATGATCAAGGCGGGGGAGGTACCATTCCCCCTTCTGGAATATCTCAAATCCACCTTCTTTCGAATGGAGTTCCGCAAAGATGACAGCACCATCCAGATAAGGAGGGACTCCGCTTCTCGCCTCGATCTTCACATCGTTGTAGATGAGTGTTGGAATTCCCTTTACCGCCCCCTCGGAACGGAGCTGATGCAGCAGGACCAGATAGAGCGTTCCCGATTCGCCGAATGTCAACTGCAGATCCCGGGGCTCCTCCAGGATGAGCGGGCGAGCAAGTATGTCGAAGGCGAGCCCTGGCCCCACTTTCACCTTTTCATCTTCAAGGGGCGCTACTTTCAGGCCGTGGCAGACCTTGCCGGTGCCGACCGTTTCTCTTAGCCGGATCGCCGCAGAAAGCATGATATCCTGCAGGTGCTCCATATGTTCCTTCGCCACCTGCATTCCGTCAAGGAATCCGGTTTTACCCTCGTCACGCATCATCGCTGTCCTTTTTCTTATAGTAAATTGTCGCAGAGTTAACCGTCAGCTTCCCACCCGCCCCCGCTTCAAAACGAAGAGGGAGCTGTATCCTGCCGTTCTCCGGATCGATGGTGACCGAATTATTCGGGGTCATCGTCAGCGGGGTGCTGTCAAGCTCCGAGCTGCCGACAAGCTTCCCCTCCTTTTCTTCCATCTTCACCTTCAATAGCGGTGCATGTTCCCCCGTGAAAGGGAGCCGAAGGATACGCAAAGCAGGGAGAGGGTAGGCACCACCAATATCCGGGTACTCCTGCCATACCCCACCCTCATCACTGAAGAGGGTGATCGCCTCCCCACCCGGAACCCCGCTGCAGCCTCCCCATTCCACCCTGCCGGTCTTTGCCTTTGCCTGAAGCCAGACGACCTCCCCCTTTTTCAGCTTCAGCGGGGCAGGGAGAAGAACCTCCACCCAGCCGGAAGGGGGTATCGCATCGCTTGAAACAGAGCACTCCGCCGCTGCCAGCGGTTTTCCAGAGGCAGGGTGATTGTCCGAATCCGTAAATAGTTCCAGAAGAAGCTCCCCTTTCCCTCCAACTGGTACAAGGGGGATATAGAAGCCACGCAGCTCCCCGTCATCCGTAAGGGATAATTGGCGGGCCACGCTGAACCGGGCATCCACCCGCATAGCAAGGGGTTTCCCACCGTTCTCTTCTTCAGCCTGATAAGTGCGCCATGGCGGGAATTTCCCCGACATCTCCAGCACCAGACGACTCAGTTGCCAACTGGTTTTCCCGTTCTCCTCAAAGGGGAGCTGAAGCTCTGCCACCTGCATCCCCTGAAGCATCAACTCCGTACTCCCCTGATTTCCCCATCGCGCGGTAGCGGAGAGATCCATATCAAGGTCCCCCTTCGCATCAAAGGCCAGGGACAGGCTTCCCGGGGTGTCAGATGTCAGGGCAAGTTTAACAGGAAGAGTCTCCTTGGCCCCCTTCAACAGGGCATTCAGCTCCTTCTCCAGGCCAGAAATCAGTACCGAGCCGTTGAGAGCCCCAGGATGCGTCCAGAAAGGGGGGCGCCCATTCATCGAGGCCTTGACGTTCAAGGGAGAGGTCGCGGTCGTAATCCGGCAGACCTTCCCGAACTCTTCAGCCGTAAGCGGTTTCTCGCCGGTATAGACCTGGATGAAAAGCTTCGTCGTCTCGACCCCGGTCGTCCCGATCTCCACGGTTCCGTTGGAATCGGCCAGGGGTATCTCCTGGCTAGCCGGAAAGATCGACTTTGCCGCAAAATCGTTCCCCAGCCAGGGGATGACGAGGGAGAATAACCCCCTGAAATCAAGGAGCTCCAACAGCATGATCGAACGGATACCGCCGAAGTCGACAACAAACGCCTGCTCCGACTTCCCCCCCGAGCTGATCTTGCTTCCGGAGGTATCGTAGAGGATAGGACTAAGTGTCACCTTCGCCCCGGTCATGGCCTCGATAACGCCTCTGAAAGGGGTACCGGTCACCGTCACCGAGATGCTGTTCACAAAGCTTCCCGGCTCTCCGGGAAAAAGCTCGGCCTCCGCCTTCCCCCCAGGGATAAGGTCGGACGGGTCGATGTCTTTCCGGGTGCGGATATAAATCTCACCTTTTGCTTCGGTGATATCCTTGTCTCTCGCTGTCTGTTTTGCCATTTGCGCCATTGCAAACCCTCAAGCTGAATTCATAGATGAACCAGAAACTTCATATCATTGTAGACCTTCGCCTTTTTCTCCTCCGTGTCGGCACTGAAGCGGTTCGCCACGTAGTTATCCACCGCTGTCTTGTCGTTGGTTGAAAGAGAAGCATAATCCACTTTCTTGTCGATGACGCTTTTGGCATCCTTGGCCAGCGGATCGTCGGTATTTTCCAGATCAGTGAGCAACGAGCCGATATCGGCAAATTTGTCAACGACCACCTTGTCGATCCCCTTGAAGCTCCCCGATGGGATCACATCCTTTACCGTAAGCTTCAAATTTATGGGGGTGCCGGCAGGAACAAAATCGCCAGGCGCAGGATCCTGTTCGACGATTATCGTCTTCGTCGGTCGCGCGACAATCGTCCCGAAGGAATCCTTGTCGAATTTGGAAATAAAGTCGGAGTTGTCCTTGACCGGCACCTTGTAGACGAGTCCCCCCCGATAGATCTGGCTTATCTCCATTACATCGGAACCGGTCAACGCACTGAACACTTTTGAAGAGCCACCTATATTGACCTCTCCCATTACTGCAAGTTTTTGCATATCTGTGGGCATTGTTGCCTCCTTATGAAAATGTACTTTAACTGCTCAGGCATTAAGGCTGCAGGCCTTAGTACCATGTAAAACTTATTCTTTCGCATCTAACCCCTCCAAACCTCCCCTTATCAGGGGAGGCTTAAAGGCTTCCCCTGATAAGGGGGGATTGAGGGGGGTTGTATTTAAATGTTACATGGTACTAGCATCTTCTAATTTATTCCATGTACCCCTGTTGAAGAGAGGAATCTGATTCATAGCGCAATTATCTTCCGCTTGGCCCCCACATTCGAGGTCTCACCAAGCACCAGATGGGCTGCTTCGAGCATCGCTTTTGCCTCTTCCAGGGTGAGGCCGCGGAGATCCGGCACCTTCACCCGCTCGGCAAATTCGGCCTTGGCAGAGATATGAAGCTGTACCGGTGTATTTTTCGGAATAAGAGTTCCCGGCTCCGGCAGTTGTCCAAGGACAGGATTGGTGACCACATCGTCAGGCACGGCAGAGGCAGGAATCTCCTTACCGTGGGAATCAATGATCCGGGCAAGCTGGAATCCTGCGGCTACAACCGTATCCCGTGCCGTATTGAGCGGCATGCCAAAGAGAGACGGCATGGCAAAAAGGGCCAGAGACGGCACCATTTCAATGGTAAAGCTCTGGGACCCTCCGAGCTGATCCATGCTGATTTGCCTTGTCTGGCCGGCATAGCCGGGAGCTTGGAATACCACATCATAGACGCCTGGTTGCAGCTCATGGGCCAGGTATCTGTTGACGAGGCCGGGGTAGATGCTATCGTCCCCTGCGGCAAATGCCGCTGTTCGCACCGGCCTGCCAGTATCCCCAGTAGGAATGATCGTCACAACGGCTCCCGGGATCGGCATGCCGTCTGCCTGGTTTTTCACGATCATTGACAGGCTCCCGAGGCTCTTGTTAAGGGCATCGTACGCCATCCTGAGCGCAGTCAAGACATAGTTCCAGCGCTCGGAGGTTATAGGGTCTCCCGGCTTTACATCAATCAACGGCGGGGGTGTGATACTCATGGCATCCTCCTGAAAAGGGTAAATATGGTTAAAGTCAATTTATAGGGAGCTCCCCAAACTTCGTTCCGTCAAAATAAACCCCGTCACCCGCTTTAGCCATCAGACTCCGCAGTATGCTCCGGTTAAGAATCCAGGTGTCGTCAAAATAATCCACCGTCAGCTTGATTCCGGCGGCCCGGAATCTCTCGAGCCCACCCTGGAGCAGAGTCAGCAACTCTTCCCCGCTCTTTGCATCGAGGACAGTGTCATCGAGGGATTTAAGCTCCCGGGGAACCCTTACGGTAACGGCAAACGGCTCATTCTCCTGCCAGATGAGCTGCACCTTTGCAGCGGCGGGATAAGGTGCAAAGCCTTCACCAACCCCAGGCGCAAAGACCGCCTCGTCAAACCCGGAAGCATCAAAGGCCCCTTCCTCCACGGAAAAGCGCCAGTCCGAATCGCCCAGGGGGAGGGTAGGAACCGGCAACTCAGTTACCGGGGTGATCGTCGGACGCGGATAATTCCGGTCCAGGGAAGCGGCAGGCGTTACCCGGCAAAAGCTGTCCTTTCCCCTGACATCTGCAGCAGGGGCCGCAGGATCAACAATCCGAGTACTCCCGTCATTATGAAGATCATCCACCACCGCACCGGTGAAGTAATAGCAGCGGTCGGTCACCTCGACACCATCCAGATATGCATGGCCATCCGCGGCAAAGAGGAGTTTCTGTCCGTCAGCAACAACACCGCGGAAGCCTACCCCTTCGTGGGATGTAATATTTATCAGCATCGTGAAAACCGTCCGA
>CAZDYX010000116.1:0-9333 GCA_964509775.1 uncultured Desulfobulbia bacterium
TCGCGCGGGCCGAGCCAGAGCGAGGGCTCGGGGATCTCGCCGGCGGCGTGCGCGGCCTCGAGCGCCCGCTCCCAGCGCTCGAGCTGGAAGTGCTCGGTCCAGGCGTCGAGCCCGAGATAGTCCGGGGAGACCAGTCGGTCGAGCACGCAGGCGATCCGTCGATCGGCGCGCGCCAGGTACGCCTCGACCAGGCTCTGCGCGGGGTCGTGCCACTTGAGACGGAGCCGCCGGGGCGTTCGCTCCCGGAGCAGCCACTGCTTGCGGCGCACCTCCGCGAGCGAGGTCGAGGCCTCCCACTGGAAGGGCGTGTGCGGCTTGGGCACGAAGGTGGAGACCGAGACCGTGACCTGGACGTGCCTGGTGACCCGGCGTGCCTCGGCCCAGGCGCGCTCCGCGAGCGCCGGGATCGCCTCGAGATCGGCGTCGGTCTCCGTCGGGAGACCGATCATGAAGTAGAGCTTGAGCTGGGCGTAGCCCGCGGCGGCCGCGCCCCGCACAGCAGCGAGCAGATCCTCCTCGCTGTTGCACTTGTTGATCACCCGCCGCAGTCGTTCTGAGGCACCGTCCGGCGCCAGGGTTACACTCTTTAGATTACTTTTTGAAAGCAGGGTAAGGAGACCAGGCGTTATAGCGTCGGCCCGCAGGGAGGAAAAGGAAAGCAGACACGATTCGGAAAAAAAATATTCGGTCAGGCGGGCCAGGTCTGTCTCGGAAACCATCTCCATGCCGAGCAGGCCCACCCGGTTGATGTTTTCGGGCCTGGCGTCAAGCGCGGTAATGATCGACTCGCCGGACCAGAGCCGGGGGGGGCGGTAGACAAACCCGGCCGCACAGAAACGGCAGCCCCGGCTGCAACCCCGGCCGAGCTCAACCAGAAACATATCGGCAAACTCGGCCGCAGGACTTAGTATCTGGGAATGGCCGGCCCCTTTATCCCGGGCCAGGAGATGCCGTCTGATCCGAAGGGGAAGGGGTGCCTGGACGGAAAAGCCGGTAAACCTTTGCCCCGCATCATAGGTATAATGATAAAAACGCGGGGCATAACACCCGGGGAAGCGGGTAGCCAGGTCAAAGAGGAGGGACTCTTTGTCGTCGCAGCCCTGCCGGGCGATAAGATAATCAATAAGGGCAGGAAGTATCGATTCTGCCTCGCCCACGACGAAAAGATCGACAAAGGGCGCCAAGGGCTCGGGATTGATGAAGGTGGCCACCCCGCCGGCAATGATCAACGGGGAGATCCTGGAGGGCCGATCCTCTGCCAGAATCGGAATCCCGGCAGCGCGCAGCATGCTGATAAGATTAAGATAGTCCTGCTCAAAACTTACGGAGATAAAGATGACTGGAAAATCCCTGAGCGGCCGATTGGACTCTACGGAAAGCGGCGAACACTTCTTTGCGGGCAGGAAAAATCGTTCCCCCACCGCGCCCGGATGCTGGTTTATGATGGCATACACCAACTGGAATCCGAGGTTGGACATGCCCAGGCCGTAACTGTTCGGAAAAACAAGGCCGATCGGCAGCCGCCCCTGCCATTTTTTTTTGACGACTCCAGTCTCCCGGCTCAGGAGGTCGCGGGCATATCCTGGGGAATGAATCTTATTGTGACTCATTATGCAACGGCATGATATTACACACTAAAATTAATATCGAATATCGAACAAGGAACCGCAGAATTTTGAATTAAATACTTCAACATTCAATATTCCTTGTTCGATATTCTGCGGTTCAAGAGGCCCTCCCCGCGTCCCCGTCCTAACTCTCGTTCCTGCGCAAAAAGGTAGGGACCTCAAGGGTATTCTCATCAAGCGGGATATCCGAATATTGCATCCGCCGACGGTTAACCTTGGCCGGTTGCGGCATATTGACCCGGTTGGGCGTGGGATATTGCCGATGATCCCCTGGAAAGATGATGGGTCGCACGCCAGGTCCTCGCGGTTGCTCCTCGGCCGCCTCTCCTTTTATCGCCACTTGCTCCGGTGAACGGATACCGGTCGCAATGACCGTAACCCGGAGTGCGTCCTTGAGATTATCATCAAAAACGGCGCCGAAGAAGATATTGGCATCCGCGTGCACCTCTTCCTGAATCCGGCTCGACGCCTGTTCCACCTCGTGCATGGTCAATGACTCCCGGCTGCAGGAGATGTTGATCAAAACCCCTTTGGCCCCCTCGATGTTCACATCCTCAAGCAATGGGCTGGAAATGGCCATGTTGGCGGCGTCAATGGCCCGCTTTTCCCCAACCGCCTCGCCCGTTCCCATTAGGGCAAGGCCCATCTGGTTCATCACCGTGCGCACATCGGCAAAGTCCAGGTTTATATAGCCCGGCATATTAATGAGATCCGAGATCCCCTGTACTGCCCGGAGCAGAACCATGTCCGCTATTTTCATCATCTCGATGAATTTGGCCCCTTTTTGCGTGAGGCTGAGCAGGCGGTCATTGGGGATGGTGATGATGGTGTCCACATGTTCCTTTAGTTCCGCCCATCCTTGCAAGGCCCTGTTCATCCTGGTCTTGCCCTCGAACTTGAAGGGTTTGGTTACCACCCCTACGGTGAGCGCGCCGAGTTCCTTGCTGATCCTGGCCACCACCGGTGCCGCCCCGGTACCGGTGCCGCCCCCCATACCCGCGGTGATAAAAACCATGTCACTCCCCTCAAGTGCGGCCCTGATTTCATTGACGCTTTCTTCGGCCGCCTCCTGGCCGACCGCAGGGTTGGCGCCGGCACCCAGACCCTTGGTTACGGAGGGGCCAAGCCGGATGCGCGTCTCGATCTTGGACAGTTCCAGTACCTGCACATCCGTGTTGGCGGCAATAAACTGTACCCCCTGCAGTTTTTGCTCCACCATGGTATTGATCGCGTTGCAACCGCCACCACCGATGCCAATGACCTTGATCTTGGCAGCTGACTCTTCCGCCAGTTTGAATGCCATAACCTTTCCCCCTGTTTAAAGAGACAGGTAACTACTTAGGTTGTTTAGTCTGTAGTCTGTTAGAGGCAGAGCAACGAACGTATCAGACACGAACAGGATCTCATCAGCAAGTTCAAATGCTCTGAACTTAGCGTAATTTCGAATTTTTCTTCTTTACCTATTCACCTTAACACCTACAGACTATCAACCTGAGTAGTTACGTTTAAAGAGACAGTTACATAATTTTATTAAACCACTGTTTCATGCGGCCCGCCACCCGACCGAAGATCTTCTCGTCCCTGATCCGAAACTTGCGGCCGGCCTCGTTATTCATCCCAAAGACCACCAATCCCACGGCCGTGGCATAGATGGGGCTCTCCACAATCCCCTTTAGACCGCCGATATCCTTCGGAAAGCCGACCCGCACCGGCAGATCGAAGATCTGTT
This sequence comes from uncultured Desulfobulbia bacterium, assembly GCA_964509775.1. Classification (GTDB taxonomy): domain Bacteria; phylum Desulfobacterota; class Desulfobulbia; order Desulfobulbales; family CAZDYX01; genus CAZDYX01. The sequence continues at coordinate 3,358 of CAZDYX010000116.1, forward strand.
CGCCCATCTCGACGATATTGGGCAAAAGTGAGCACCCACCCGTGACCACCACCCCTGAGGTGGTCAATGACTTGCACGAGCTTTTTTCCATTTCCTGATTTACCAGGATCAGCATCTCCTCCACCCGCGGTTCCAAAATCTCGCAAAGGGTCTTTTGCGATAATATCCGCGGCCGTCTGCCTCCCACACTCGGCACTTCGATGGTGTGATCCTTGCCGATCATCGAGGCAATCGCACTGCCATAGTTGATCTTGAGCCGTTCCGCATCCTTGAATGGGGTCCTAAGGCCCACGGCCAGATCATTGGTCAGGTTGTTCCCTCCCAGCCCCAAGACAAAGGTGTGTTTGATCGAGCCGCCGGAAAAAATGGCAAGATCAGAGGTGCCGCCGCCGATATCCAGGAGCCCCACCCCCAGATCCATCTCCTCGCGGCTTAATACCGCCTCTGCAGAGGCAAGGGATTCAAGGACGATGTCACAGACGTCGAGGCCGGCCTTGTTGGCACACTTGACAATATTATGGGCCGAGGTGACTGCACCGGTCACGATGTGGACATCGGCCTCCAGTCGCACCCCGGTCATGCCCAGGGGGTCCTGAATCCCGGTCTGATCATCGACCATAAACTCCTGCGGCAAGATATGGATAACCTCCCGGTCCAGGGGAATCGCCACGGCCCGGGCCGCATCAATAACCCGGGCAATATCCTCCTGGGAAATCTCCCGGTTCTTGATGGCGATAATGCCATGGCTGTTGAATCCCTTGATGTGACTGCCGGCAATCCCCACATAGGCCGATGATATCTCGCAACCGGCCATGAGTTCGGCCTCCTCAACCGCCTTCCTGATGGAGGCCACCGTGCTCTCGATGTTTACCACCACCCCCTTGCGCAATCCGACGGACGGATGCAGTCCGACCCCGATGATATCCACATTTTCACCCTTGACCTCGCCCACCACGGCACAGATCTTGGTGGTGCCGATGTCCAGGCCAACGATGATTTCACCCTTTTCCGTCTCCTCTTGCTCTTTTCGTCTCATGTCCTTTCCCCGCCCGGTGTCATACCGACCACTACCTGATCGCTAAACATATCCATCCGTATATATGCTACTTGTGGAAATTCCTCTTTCTTGTAAAGCCAGTAGAGAACCTTCACCAGCCGGTTGTATTTGACGGCAAGATCTCCCTTCCCGAGATAGACCGGAAACGGTCGTTCAACAAGATAAAGGATGAGTTGGTTCATGTCGGCAATGTGAAGTTCCGATACATTCTGTTTGGGAAAGATGTAATTCCCCTTTTCCGTGTATTTTAAAAATAAGAGTGCCTGGTCAAACAGCGGGTTTTCCGTAATGACCTTTTTATCCTTTCCCTCAAGGCCCGTGATAACTGGAAGATCAATATCTTCCAGTGCCTGAACGGAAGCAAAAACAGTTCCCTCCCGATCTATATAATGAAGGCCGGTCTCCAGGTTGACCAAGGCTGCCGGGGTTCGTTCCTTGATGGTGATATTGATCGTGTTGGGCAATTCCCGGGTAATGCTCACATTCTTCACCCAGGGATGGGAAGAAATTTTTTTTTCGCTTTGTGATACGCTCATGGCCAACAGATTGGTGCGTATATCCACCCCGGAGAGTTCAAACACCTCTGCCTTGGTCAGGTGATGGTTGCCGTTGATCTTTATGGATGTCACCTGAAAAAAATCGGCCCGGCACAACCCCTTGTAAGCGGCAAAGGCCATAACACCGACCCCGAAGGCCAAGAACGCCAGGAAAACAGAAAGCAGGACCACCTTTCCCCGCATCGTGAGCACGGACTCGCGTCGCCTTCCCTTGCCAGGTCTGAATATTCCGTTGCGTCTAATGCTCATGATCAGCGATCACCCCAGATTATGAAAAGGAATTCAGAATTCAGGAGTCAGGATTCAGAATACGGTAGGAGCGTATGACCATATGACCCCTACGGGGCATGTTCAGGGCGAATTCTAAATTCTGAATTCTGAATTCTGACTCCTGACTCCTGACTCCTGAATTCTATTTTCACGGTAATAGCAGGTCTCCATTTTTTCCGCCGAGAATACACACCTCGGGTTTAAGCCCGATCCCGGCAAAGGCCTGGACCTTGTCCTGAACAATCTCCATCAGGATCAGGACGTCCCGGGCCTTGGCGGTACCGGTATTCACCAGAAAATTTGCATGCTGCTCTGAAACCATTGCCCCACCCACTCGAAGGCCCTTGAGCCCGGCCTTGTCAATCAATTCACCTGCCGAAACCTCCTTGCAGGGATTTCGGAAAAAAGACCCGGCACTGGCCACTTGTTGGGGCTGGCTCGACAATCGTCTCCTCTTCAAGTCCTGGCAGGTGGACTCGATGGCCGTCCGGGGTCGGGAGACCAGCATGAACACCCCGGCAACCACCACCACCTCCGGAGGCGCCTGCCAGCACCGGTACGAAAAGCTAAGGGAGTCACGATCCGCATTGATGAGGGTTCCCCCTTGATCGAGAAAGATCACCCTGGCGATCACATCCCCCACCTCCTTGCCCCAGGCCCCGGCATTCGTCCTGATGCCGCCTCCCACACTACCGGGGATGCCGCATGCAAACTCAAGTCCGGACAATTCATTCTCCATACACCAGGCCACCAGCCTGGGCAGCGAACAACCGGCCTGGACCTGCACAAAGGCCCCGGCCTCGGCGGAATAGACCGTCTCGATCCGGCCAAACCGGGCACCGAGGACAAAGATCACGCCGGAAAGGCCATCATCAGGGGCAAGCACATTGGTGCCCCGGCCGATCACCCACCATGGCAACCCGGCCGTTCGAACCCAGGCAAGGCCTTTCTGCAGTTCTTCCGTCTCCTGCGGGAAAAGAACCACCTCGGCCGGCCCCCCTATTCGCAAGGAGGTTAGCCGGGACAGGGGATAATCCCAAAGGAGAGGCGACTTCCAGAATTCTCTAAGCTCCTGGCGCAGCGATTCTGAGAGGCAGCCTTGGCCCATTATCTTCCTTTTATCCTTCAAGGCGGGCCAGAATCGCCCCCCCGGTCTTATAGATATTTCCGGCCCCCAGGGTCAGGACAATGTCGCCTTCCTTGAGAAAGGGCAGGACCTCTTCCGCCAGTCGGTCTGGTTCGGCCACCAGGACCACCTCCCGATGCCCATGCTCACGGATCCCCTCTGCCAGGGACTCGGCGGTAACGCCCGGAATGGGGTCCTCGCTGGCGGGATAGATGGCGGTCAAAAACAGGATATCGGCCTCAAAAAATGCGGTGGTAAATTCGGTAAACAATGCCTTAGTCCGAGTATAACGATGGGGCTGGAAAAGAACCAAAAGCCGTCGATGTTCACCCCATGCAGACCTGATGGCGGAAAGGGTGGCCATGATCTCGGTGGGATGATGGCCATAATCGTCGATCACCGTGATGCCGGCCTTTTCGCCCTTCACCTCCATCCTTCTTTGCACCCCGGTAAAACTCCGGAGGGCATTACTCGTTACCCAAAAAGGGATCTCAAGCTCGCAGGCCACGGCGATGGCGGCCAAGGCATTGTAGACATTGTGACGTCCGGCCAGGGAGAGACGGATGGGGCCGATAGCACCCTGCCGCCGGACCACCTCGAATTTTTGCCCCATCCCCTCCTTGGTGATGTCTCGCGCATAGATGTCGGCCTGGGGGTTGGTGCCATAGGTGATAACCCTTTTCCCCACCAGGGGCAGGAGAGCGACCACATTGGGGTCATCAAGGCAAAGCACTGCGGCGCCGTAAAAGGGGATCTTGTTGATAAATACGGCAAAGGCCTCTTTGATTTCCTCCAGGTCGGAGTAGAAATCGAGGTGTTCCCGGTCCACGTTGGTCACCACCACGATCACCGGCGAAAGTCGCAAAAATGAGCCGTCACTCTCGTCTGCCTCGGCCACCAGGAACTCGCCTTGCCCCAGCTTGGCGGTGCTGCCCAGGCTGTTTACCTTCCCGCCGATAATCACCGTGGGATCGAGTCCGGCATTGGCCAAAATCCAGGCAATGAGGGAGGTGGTGGTGGTTTTGCCGTGACTGCCGGCCACGGCAATGCCGTACTTTTTGAGGCGCATGAGTTCGGCGAGCATTTCGGCCCGGGGGATCACCGGGATATGGGCCGCCCGGGCCGCAACCACCTCGGGGTTGTCATCCCGCACCGCCGAGGAGACCACCACCACGTCCGCCTTGTCAATCCATCTGCCGTCATGGCCGACATGGATCGTTCCGCCCAGGGTTGAGAGTCGCCTGGTGATGTCGGTGTCGCGCAGATCAGACCCGCTCACCTCATACCCGAGGTTGATCAAGACCTCGGCAATCCCGCTCATGCCGATGCCTCCGATGCCGACGAAATGGGTGCGTTGGGTTTTTCTGTACATATCAAGTGCCTTGATAATAGAATTCAGGAGTCAGGAGTCAGGAGTCAGGAGAAGGCTCGCGAGGCTCTCAATTTCTGATTCTGAATTCTGACTCCTGGATTCCATTTTCATTGTTAGTTGTGCCCGCAGGGCATGGAGGTTAGTTTATTTCCGGCCCATCATGGCCACGCATTCATCCACAATAGCCGCGGCGGCGTTGGGCTTGGCAAGACTTGCCGCATTGCGGGCCATTTCCTTAAGCAGCTTGCGGTCTTTTAGCAAGGTCGTAAGGGTATCAACGAGTCTCTCCGGCGTCATATCCCTTTCAAGGGACATGCGGGCCGCGCCATGGGTCACCAGGTATTGGGCGTTTTTTTCCTGATGGGCATCTGCCGCAAAAGGATATGGTATTAAGACCGCCGGCTTTCCCATGACCGCAAGCTCGGCCAGGGTGGTGGCACCCGCCCGCGACAACACCAGATCCGCAGCCCCGTACTTCTCGGCCATATCAATAAATGTTGCACCTACCCGCACATCGATTCCCATTTTGCCGTAGGCCTCCTTTACCCATTCCTCATCCTGAAGGCCGGTCTGATGGATCAGCCGGAAATTGTCCGGCAACCGGGCAAAATATTTGCCCATGGTTTCGACCACCAGGGTGTTCACCCGGTGGGCGCCCTGGCTGCCGCCCAGGACCAGGACCGTGGCACCTTCTTCTGCGGCCTTGAACGCTCCGGCTGCCCTGATCAACTCGTCCCGGATCGGATTGCCGGTAAGGATTGCCTTTCCGGCCGGGAAATAGGCCTCACTCCCGGGAATGGAGATAAATATCTTATCGACCAGCCGGCCGAGCCAGCGGTTGGTCATGCCAGGAACCGAATTCTGCTCATGGATGCCGGTTTTGACCCCCAGGATATGGGCAGCCAGGGTCATGGGACCAGTCACATAACCACCCACGCCCAGGACCATATCGGGCCGAAATGTACGGACAATCCTTGCTGCATCCCAAAGGCCCAGGGGCAACTTGAGCAGGCCCAAAAACCTTTCAACCCGGTTCATTCCCTTAAGCGGCTCGCACCGGATGGTCCGAAAGTCGAGGCCGCGGCAAGAAAGATTGGTGGTGTCGATCCGCCGGCCGGTCACCACAAACAGGATCTTACTTTCCCTAAACCGGGCCTTGACCGCATCTGCCACCGCAATTCCGGGAAAGAGGTGGCCGCCGGTGCCGCCGCCGGTAACCAGGAGTCTCATGGTCGGCCGAGGGCCAGGACCGCCTCCCTGAATACCTCGCCGCGGTGCGCATAACCGGTAAACATATCAAAGCTGGCGCAGGCCGGGGAAAGGAGCACCGTGTCCCCGGACCTTGCCAAATTGGCCGCCCTCTGTACCGCCTCGTTCATGTCCATCACCAGCTCAAAGGGACAAAGATGCCCCAGGGCCGCCGCCATCTTCTCTTTGGCCTCGCCCAGGAGCAGCATGGTCTTAACCCTGCCGGACATGGCCGGTGCGAGGATGTTATAGTCGCCGCCCTTGTCCCGACCGCCGGCAATCAACACGATCGGTCCGGGTATGGACATGAGAGCCGCATAGACTGCACCCACATTGGTTGCCTTGG